>CAZCZJ010000092.1:0-8589 GCA_964503235.1 uncultured Dehalococcoidaceae bacterium
AACCAGATGCGAACAGAGTCGTTTTGAATGTATATTTCCTTATCTTTTCCGCATACTATTTGTTGACAAACAGGGCGCTATGTTAATATAGAGTGGATTGGTGTATAATCTTCGCAAATACCTGGGTTAACACCGGAGGAGGTGTAGATGCCTGCAATATATCTTATCGACGTTACCAATCGCGACGGCGTACAAACAGCCAGGCTTGGCTTATCGAAGCTCGAAAAGACAATGCTGAATATATACCTCAACGAAATGGGTGTGTTTCAATCCGAGTTCGGCTTCCCGACAACCCATCACGAGACCAACTACATTGAGGCCAACCTGGAACTCGCCGAGATAGGCGTTCTTACGCCTATACGGCTGGAGGGATGGATACGAGCCATTGTTGAAGATGTAGAACAAACATTTCAGATGATACCTAATATCAATCACCTGAACCTGTCTATATCCACATCGGACCAGATGATTAACGGGAAATTCCAGGGCCGGAAAACTCGCGATGACGTTCTCAAGGATATGACCACGGCGGTAACCGCCGCCCGGGCTCATGGCGCCGAGTCTGTAGGCGCTAATGCAGAGGACGCTTCGAGGACGGACCTGAACTACCTCGTAGAGTTCGGGCAGGCCGCCAAGGAGCACGGCGCCGACAGGCTCAGATACTGTGATACGCTGGGGTACGATAATCCCTTTACGATTTACGAAACTGTGCGTACTCTCGCTGAAAAAGCCGAAATTCCCATCGAACTCCACTGCCACAACGACCTGGGCATGGCGGTAGCCAATTCAATCGCCGGAGCCATGGGTGCCATCGACGGCGGTCAGGATGCCTATATCAACACCACGGTTAACGGCATCGGGGAGAGGGCAGGGAACGCCGACCTGATAGCGGTGATTCTGGCCATCAAGAAATCGAAGGAGTTTGCCGGGACCTACGAGCTGGGCAATAATGTAGATTTATCAAAAGCCTGGAAGATAGCGAAATTCGCCAGCTACGCTTTCGGGGTACCTATCCCGATAAACCAGCCCGGCGTCGGCGCCAACGCCTTCGCTCACGAATCCGGAATTCATGCCGACGGCGTTCTGAAAGACCCGGAGAACTACGAGCTTTACGATTACGAAGAGCTGGGCAGGGGCGAATCCGAACTGGTGGAAACGGGGAGGGAAATCTGCACGGGAGAATACGGCGGCATCTCGGGTTTCAGCCATATCATGGGCAAGATGGAGATACCGGTTAAGTGGCAGAACCGGGAGAAAGCCAACGAGATAATGGAGCTGGTAAGGTACGCTAATGTCGAATCGCAGAAACCTCTGGTAGAAGACCAGTTGGTGTTTATCGCCAAATACCCGGGAATTGCTAAAAAGCTGTTGACACTGACACCGCTGGAGTAACGCTCCTGATATTAAATGGATATTACGTTTCCCGAGATAAATTTAAAGGCAATCGGCATTGTCCGTAACGAAATCAAAGAGCCGACGCACCAGGACAGCGGCGACATAGTATCTGAAATAATCATCGATAGCAGCCTGACCAAAGCGCTGGATAACCTGGACGAATTCTCCCATATAATAATACTCTACTGGATACATCTTTCCCGCCGTCCTGCGCCGATGAAAGTCCACCCCCGCGGCAACAAGGAAAGAGCCCAGATGGGCGTCTTTGCCACGCGGTCGCCAAGCAGGCCGAACCCAATCGGCAAGGCTACCGTCAGACTCCTGGAACGAAAAGGTAATATCCTGAAAGTACAGGGGCTGGACGCCATCGACGGTACACCGGTGCTCGATATCAAGCCGTATATACCGGGATACGATTCGGTGGAGGATTGCAGAGCGCCCTCATGGATGGTCAAGCGATAAGCCAGGTACTGCTGAATACCTATCAGAAATTGTCTGCTTATTACGGGCCGCAGCACTGGTGGCCGGCCGAGGAACCTTTCGAAGTAATAGTCGGGGCGATACTGACCCAGTCAGCCGCCTGGACCAACGTCGAGAAAGCCATTGCCAATCTCAAGAAGGCCGGGGCACTAACGCCGAAAACGCTGCGTAAATTACCCTCTGAACAAATCGCCAGCCTCATCTATCCCTCCGGTTATTACAACGTTAAAGCCAGAAAACTCAAGACGTTCGTGAACTGGCTGGGGAGAAGATATGGCGATAACCTGAGTAACCTTTTTAATAACAACATCGATGATTTACGGGAACAACTTCTGACCGTTTACGGAATCGGAGAAGAGACCGCCGATTCCATAATTCTCTACGCCGCCGACAAACCGGTATTCGTCATCGATGCTTATACACGCCGTGTTCTTAACCGCCTGGGACTGAAGCCGCCGACCGAAACCTACGATGCCTACCAGACTTTCTTTATGGAACACCTGCCAGCCGATAGTAAATTGTTTAACGAATATCATGCCCTGCTGGTCTGCCTGGGCAAGGATGTTTGCCGTAAGAATCCCGTCTGCGAACGATGCTGTCTGAACGCGACCGGCAGGCATGCAACCGAGGGACAGTATCCCTGCTCTCTGGCTCTTCGATAGAGAATCGTACACGCCTCTATACTCTTTATGTCAACTATATACCACATGCCAAATGATTCAAGGGCTGAAACTGTAACGAAATATTTATATATTAACGGTAAATATTTATGTTTTGGTTACACGGCAATGAGTAACCTAAAGAAACCAGAATGGAATAGTATATATAAATAAAGTAGACAGGATACCTCTTAATTCGAAGGAGAAGCTAGCATGATAAGATACTTCAGGAAGATACGCGATAAACAAGAGGGTATCACCGGGCTGGAAACGGCGATTATCCTGATAGCGTTCGTGATTGTGGCTTCGGTGTTTGCATACGTTGTTCTTTCGGCAGGCCTGTTTTCCTCGCAGAAAGTCAAGGAGGCAGTCAATGCCGGAGTACGTTCGACGATGAGTACCATAGAACTCAAGGGGAACGTGGTTGCCAAAATGGAAAGCAGCGTGGTAACCGAGCTCTATTTTAACGTTGGTATCCCCGCCGCAGGCACCCCGGTTGACTTCACACCGACGTCCAACAGCACCAATACCGTGGTTATTTCGTACTTTGACGCCGACCATATAATACCTTCGGTGAACTGGAGTATTGCGAAATTAAGTACGATTAACAACGACAATTTACTGGACCCGATGGAACTGTTCCAGGTGACCGTCATCTTACCGACTACGGGTAATTTAAGTATCGGTCCCTACGATAGCTTTTCTCTGGAGATAAAGCCCCCGGATGGGCCCGTATTGCCTATAGAGCGGACGGTCCCGGGCAGGGTGAATCAGTACGTTAATCTTTACTGATGCGAATAAATGATATAAAGCTGACGATAACAGCGAGGGCGTATAAAATAAGCAGATAATACGATACCGAAAAGTATCAGAAAATAAGTGACTAATATCGAGAAGTGATGGATTTGTCGTCACTTCTCGGCTTTTTTAGCCCATAATTCCTTGAGTATCTTGCGTTTGCTGTTCAGTATAAGGGGTAAACCCTGTTCCAGTCTGTTGACCTCTTCCTTGGAGACACCGGCTGCCGCCGCCAGTTCCTCCTGGGTTATCAGGCGGGAGAGACGGAGTTTTCTAGCCTGGGTAGCAATTGAAGGTTCTCGCGTAGATATCTGAACACTTGCCATATCTTTAACCTCTCTGAGCAAGGATACGCTTCCCGCAACACAGGTACAATCAAGTTCTTCCCATTTATATATGGGTGCTACCACCCATATAATCCCTCGCCACTACTTGCAATAACAGGGGCAGTCTGGTAAGCTTTCTGCCAGAAGTAAGACGCAGGAAAGAGGAATGTCCCCAGACCTATCAATACAGCTCGCCCCGCAAAACAGTCGCGGTTTACTTCTGTCCAATCCGGTAATGACCTCATCCGGAACCTTCGGGTACGGCACGGAGTACGCCGAGCTGTTCGATATCCAGCGACTGGGGGCAATCGTCTGCAAGGCAACGACACCGGAACCCAGAGAAGGAAATCCGCAGCCGCGGCTCTTCGAGACAACAGCGGGACTGCTTAACTCCATCGGGCTGCAGAATATCGGAGTTAAAGCCCTGATTAAAGAAAAGGCTCCTATCTGGGCAGGCTGGCAGTTACCGGTCATCGTCAATATTGCCGGGGATTCCGTGGATGATTACGCTCAACTTGCCAGCGAACTGGACGACGTTGACGGTATCAGCGGTATTGAGGTAAATATCAGCTGTCCCAACGTCGGCGCAGGCGGCGCCGCTTTCGGCGCTTACCCGGAACCAGCCGCAGAAGTAACCAGAGCCGTCAGAAATGCCACCTCCCTGCCGGTTATAGTTAAGCTAACACCTAACACCGCCGATATTAAAGAGGTGGCGGTAGCGATAGCAGAAGCGGGTGCCGACGCCGTATCGCTGATAAACACGCTGAAAGGGATGGCTATCGATATTGAAAAGAAGCGACCGGAAATCGGCAATATCATCTGCGGGTATTCCAGTCCTGCTTTAAAGCCGGTAGCCCTGGCGATGGTCTACGAGGTTGCCGGAGCCGTAAATGTACCGGTAATCGGCTGCGGCGGTATTACCTGCGCCGACGACGCCCTGGAGTTCATCATGGCCGGAGCCAGCGCGGTACAGGTGGGCATGGCGACTTTCAACAATCCCCGAGCCTCCCTCGACGTGCTGGAAGGCATCGAGGGATACATGGAAAAAGAGGGTATAAAGAGCCTGAAAGAGATAGTAGGGGCGGGGCGGGGGTAATCTCTCTATCCATTGAGCATACACCCTGATTGTAATATAATGGATTAAGTTTTGATATCCAGCAGTTTTTAGCATGACATCGGGGAGGGGTCGCATAGTGGTCTAGTGCGGGCGCCTGCTAAGCGCTTACCCTGGGAAACTGGGGTCGAGGGTTCGAATCCCTCCCCCTCCGCCATCCTGCGCCAACCAACTTACCAACTTCCCGTAAATCTGTTAGAATTTCTATAACGGCATTCCTGAATAACTATCAGTGAGAGCTGAATATATGCTTAAATACCATATCTGGACGATAGGCTGCCAGATGAATAAAGCTGAGTCGGAGCGGCTGGCAGGTCGCTTCGAAGAGCTCGGGTACGAACCGACAACGCAAATCAACGACGCCGACCTGGTGGTCCTGAACAGCTGCGTGGTACGCCAGAGCGCCGAGAACCGCGTCGTTAATAAACTAGCCGCTTTAAGCCCGCAAAAGAAAACCCGACCCGACGTATTACTGGCGCTCACCGGCTGCCTGGTCGATTCCGACATCGATGCCCTGAAAAAACGCTATCCGCATGTCGATTATTTCTTTAAGCCCGGGGAATATCCGCCCTGGCTGGAGGATAGCGGAGAACTATCATTACCGCGTCATCCGTCCCCCACCGCTTACGTCACGATAATGCAGGGCTGCGATAACTACTGTTCTTACTGCATCGTCCCCTACCGACGCGGTCGTGAGAGGAGTCGGACGATAGCGGAGATAACCGGAGAGCTGAGCGAACTGGTGGGTCGGGGAGTTAAAGAGGTCACGCTGCTGGGACAGAACGTGGACTCTTACGGGCACGACCTGACGGAAAAACCGGAGCTAGCCGACCTTTTACAGGAACTGAATAAAATTGACGGTCTATTGCGGATACGCTTCCTGACCAATCACCCCAAGGACATGAGCGACAGGCTCATTGAAGCCATAGCCGGACTGGATAAAGTTTGCGAGCAGATAAGCCTGCCGGTGCAAGCAGGCAGCGATGAAATCCTCCGGGCGATGAACCGCGGCTATACGGCGGAGCAATATCTTCATCTCATCAGCCGGATACGTGAGAAAATACCCGGGGCAGCCCTGAGTACGGATGTAATCGTAGGCTTTCCGTCCGAGAGCGAAGCCCAGTTCCAACACACGGTTGACTTGCTCTCAGGGGTAAAGTTTGATACAGTTCATATAGCTGCCTATTCTCCCCGGACGGGAACATCAGCGGCGGAGCTGGGGGACAATATCCCGCTAACCGAGAAAAAAGAAAGGCTGGATATAATCGAAAAACTCCAGGAGGAGATAGCCACCGAAATAAACGCCCGTCTACGGGGAGAGACCGTAGAAATCCTGGTCGAGGGGAGGAAAAGGGGCAAATGGTTCGGGCGGACCCGTACCGATAAACTGGTATTTTTCAGCAACGACGGTGACTGGGCAGGACAATTAATAAAGGTCAGAGTTGAAAAGACAAGTCCGTGGTCTTTACAGGGCACAGTCGAATAAACAATTCACACAGCAACACCAAGCAGGAGGAATCATGTACAGGATATTACAAATCGGACTAATTGCAGTACTTCTCATAGCAGTTTTAGCAATAACCGGGGGATGCACCTTCGCAGCCAATGAGGATGGCACTACGGACAACAGCAGCATCTGGGTAATGCTGGCGTTCTTCGTGGTTATTATTGCCTTGTTCTACTTCGTCATGGTAAGACCGCAACAAAAACGCCAGAAAGACCACCAGGCGATGATGGAGGAATTACAGAGGGGTGATAAAGTAATGACTGCCGGCGGTATTTACGGGACGATTGAAAGCATCAGCGAGGATAGTATAGTTATAAAGGTAGAATCAGGTGCATCGCTGAGAGTTGCCCGGAACAGCGTCGTAGGGCGCCGCGAGATGTAAACAGGTGAGTACCCTATTGCTGACGGATAAACAAATCGATATAATCATCGACGCCGCCCTTGAAGAGGATACCGGTCAGGGCGACATTACCAGCCAGGCGTTGCTACCGACCGACCTTGTCGGTAAGGCGTTCATCATGGTCAAAGAAAAGGGCATCCTTGCCGGCATCGACGTGGCGAGACGCGTCTTCTACAAAATAGACTCTTTACTGGACATAGAAATCCTCATCGAAGACGGGGCAGCCGTAAAACCGGGGGATATTGCCGGGGTAATCAGCGGCAGCGTTATCAGCATCCTCAAAGCCGAGAGGGTAGCATTGAATTTCTTACAGAGACTGAGCGGAATCGCCTCACTGACGGCTAAATTCGTTGCCAAAATAAGCGGAACACGGGCCGGAATCTACGATACCCGCAAGACCACCCCCGGACTGCGTGGACTGGAAAAATACGCGGTGCGCACGGGCGGGGGACAAAACCACCGCCTTCACCTGGGCGATGCCGTTCTCATCAAGGACAACCATATTGCGGCATTACGCGCCACGGGCATGAGTTTGAGAGAGATAATCGAAAAAGCCCGGCAGAATACGCCCGAGGGGACAACCATCGAGGTGGAGGTTACCCGCGAAGAAGAAGCCCTCGATGCTTTAAAAACAGGTGCCGACATCATCATGCTGGACAACATGAATCCGGATGAGATGAGAAAGATTGTCGATATGGTAGGCGGGCAGGCAAAACTCGAAGCCTCGGGTAATATAACACTGAAAAACGTTCGCGAGGTAGCTTTGACGGGAGTGGACATGATATCCATCGGCGCCCTTACGCATTCATACGAATCCCTGGATATCAGCCTGGAAATAGAATCCCAGACCTTGAAGCTGATTTAGGACAAATCCGTTAACCCTAAGCCTTTTCCAGAAGAATACGACTGGCTTTAAAGTCGATTTCCGAGATATTTGCCTCAATCTCTTTTTGTTCGCCGAACAACGTGGTAATAAGGAGCTTTCCGCCGTCGGTTTTCAGTACTGTGATATCTTCGGCGAGAAGCTCGTTCTCACTGCTGCCGCCAAGATACGCTTTAGCCAAACACATTTTCTTTCGCCTCCTATAGCCTTTTCAGGGTCTTTGATAGTATCTCGCTGACCCTATCCATATTCTCAACAGCCTGCATAATTTCATCGGCCACCTCAGCTTCCCCCATTTCCCTGGCTTTCTCCGCCCATTCCTTAAACTCCCCGCTATGTTCTTCGTTATGTTCTACCCAGTAACTCAATAGGGTTTTCAGTTTATCCTTTTCATTAATACTCATAATACCCTCCCTTTATGCGATTTAACCCGGCCTGTCACGGCTGTCCAGCATCACGGTTACCGGGCCGTCATTGTGAATCTCCACCTGCATATACTGCTGGAAGCGACCGGTGGCTGTAGGTAATCCGCTAGCTTTTGTCTGCTCCACGAAATAGCGGAATAACTCCTCGGCCCGGTCGGGCGGCGCCGCTTCGGTAAAGCTGGGGCGTCTGCCTTTTTTAGCATCGGCCAGGAGGGTGAACTGACTGACGATAAGAAGTTCGCCCCGGATATCCAGGACCGAAAGGTTGAATTTCCCCTCTTCATCAGTAAAAATGCGCAGGTTGATGATTTTCTGCACCAGATACCGCGCATCTTTTTCGGTATCTCCGGTAGCCACGCCGAGAAAGACCACCAGGCCATTACTTATCCTGCCCACCACTTCTTCGGCAACGCTTACCGAAGCTTCGGTGACTCTTTGAAGTAATGCCTTCACTTCATTGCACTACTTTCCGTCAGAGCTCTTGGTGGTTTCCGGTTTCTCACTGGCTGCCGGTTTTTCCTTTTTAACCAGCGATTCGTTTTTATTGCGGCTGTCAGTAACGTAGAAGCCGCTTCCCTTGTATATAATCGGCGCCGGGTGAA
>CAZCZJ010000093.1:0-8557 GCA_964503235.1 uncultured Dehalococcoidaceae bacterium
AATCGGCGCTGCTTATCTCCAGCTGCTTGGCCAGGATTATCTGCGTCTTGGGATATTCGCCTCCCCATCCATGATAGTCGCAGTACAACCGACCGTACCCGGTGACCAGACCATAGATGCCTATCCGCGGGCTGTGGCAGATATAGCCGGGTGTTACCGTGTTGGCGGAGCCTATCGACCTTGCCAGACGGTGGACGTAGCGGTTGCACCCCCGTCCCGTCCCCTGTGATATGGCTACAGTGTGCGGTCCGTATTTATCACGTGCCTCGTTGACCTTTTCGGCGATGGTTTCTAAAGCTTCATCCCAGGATATCCTCTGCCACTTGCCCTCGCCCTTTTTACCGGTTCTTTTCAGAGGGTATTTCAGGCGGTAGGGATTGTTGATGTGCTGGAGCTGGGATAGTCCCTTGGCGCACATCGTGCCGTCGGTTACCGATTCCGGATTCCCCTCAACATGGGTGATAACTCCATCCTCTACCGTCACCAGCACGCCGCAGCCGCCGTGACAGCCTTTGCAGGTGGTCTTGATAATTTTCTTTTCACCCATTTATTTCTGCTCCTGTTTTTTCTAGTAATAAGCGGACGTTTTTACCGGGAGGATAGGATTATGGATACCGGCTTTTAGCAGGATATACTTCAGGGCGATTGCTCCGACAGTATGAAACCCGATAGCTGTAATCAGCAGGGGAGAAGAAGCGTCGCCGGAAAAGTAGCTGGATACCGATATTACCAGAGGTGAGATGATACCGCAGGTTATCACCCCGATCCAGAACACCGGAGCCAGTTTACCCTTTAATAGCAGCATCGCCGAGTACTTGGCGGTTTTGGAGATGTAAGTAGCATTCCAGACGTAAGCGGCGATGAAAATAATATTGACTATCAGCAGAATACGGCTGACGAACTCGACCGCGCTGATATCTACCGAGGTATCCACCAGGCCTATCGCCAGCATCAGGGCAAGTCCATCGGTGACCCCGGCAATGATTAATATCAGGGGCAGCATGGCGGTATTCCAGAAAGGCACGCTCCGGCAATAGCTCATAATGAAACCGCTGTAAATCCCCACCAGGAATCCCAGTATACCGCCCGGTACTCTGAGAACAATATCCCAGGTTTCCCAGACGGTACCGGGGTAAACGTTGATGGCGATGTACCCGACGACGAGCTGGATAAAGACGATGGTACCGAAATAAACCGTAAAGTTAATTCCCCGGGTAAACCAGGAGGTCTTCCAGGAATCGGTGAAGGGAATCAACGTTCGCCAGAACCGCAGTGGCTTGCCGAAGTAAATAAGGTGCGGCGGCAGTTTCAGGCACATGATGATTAAATATCCAGCCAGCATTCCCCACCAGTTGTTAAAGTAAAGAGACACCAGGTAGAGCCCGGCCCCCAGCGAGGTAAAAACCTCGGCAATCCAGACCAGTATGCCCCGACGCTCTATCCACTCCGTCTGTGCCGTGGGTTTGACCATCCACTCGTGCGTTACCATCCACTGACGTAAAGCCATACTTAAACTCCCTTACGTCCTTTATCGATGTAATATGTTGAAGGGTCAGTATCGTATTCCGGATGAAGCTGGAATCCCATATAGCTATATATCAATCGCCTGACCTCACTTTCAGGGTCATCAAGGTCACCGAAGGTAAGCGCCCGCGACGGACAGGCATTAACACAGGCAGGGGTGGCATCACGGTCTACACCCGGTTTGAGTCCCTTCGAGATTCCGTCATCAATCCTTTCCATGCAGAAGTTGCATTTCTCGGTGGTCCCTACGGTATGGGGATACGAACGCTTGCCGGCTTTTTCAAACTCGGTCAACTCATAGCCGGGGAAATAACCCGTGTCCTTGTCCTTGGATAGGAAGGTCCGGTTCTGGTAAGGACAGGCGATGATACAGTAACGGCAGCCGACGCACTTATCCTGGTCTACCCATACTATGCCGTCCTCACGCTGCTGGGTAGCGCCGGTGATGCAGACCTTGACACAGGGCGCATCCTGGCAGTGGTTGCACCGTACCGGGAATGTCGTCAGTTCTTCCGCCGGTTTTTCCCAGGCGATGAGTCGCGGCCAGGTAATACCGAGGGGCAGAAAATGCTCAACCCGGCAGGCCGCCACGCAGCCATGGCATCGCATGCACTTGCCCAGGTCTACTACCATTCCCCATCTCATCGAATATTTCTCCTTTTAGCGATATCGGTATAAATTACGCATATTGACATAAATATGTATTTACTATAATTCTCTATTATTGATATGCACAAGGAAATATTAATATATTTCGAAAAGCAACAAATTGTAACTTATGTGACATAGTAACATTAGTTACAAATAATGTCAACCCTTTTTCACCCTGTTATCTATCAGGGAATGCACTACTTTTTACCGATGTTTGACAAAATGAGTGAGTTTACCTAAATTAATGGCTAAGAGGTTATCAGTTTATTATGACGGTTTCATTAAAAACCCTGGCCAAAATGCTCTACTTTACCGGTTTGAGTTCGGACGAACTTGAAGTAGTGAAGCAGTACATTGCTTTTGAGAAAAAGATAGACAAGGGACAGACACTCCTCGAAGAAGGCGACGAGTCCGAATACATGTACCTTATCATCTCCGGTGCCGTGAAAATATTCAAGCGGTCGATAAACGGAAAAGAGCAAATCCTGAACATAGCTTCAACCGGCGAATCGTTGAATGATGTTTCAACCTTCGATGGCGGAGGTTCGGCGATGGATATGCTGGCTATGACTCCGGTACACCTCCTGGCTATTAGAAAAACAGATATCAAAGCCCTCTTCGCCAAGTTCCCCCAAATTGCTATCAACGTTGCCGGAGTACTGGCAGCTAAGGTGCGCCGTGATTCCTCACTGGTGGAGGTGCTTTCGTTCGACCAGGTCATCAGTCGGCTGGCCAGGCTCATAATAAAGCAGACCGATGCCGAAAAAAGCCTGTTGCCGCTCTTTAACCAGCAGGACCTGGCGGCGATGGTGGGTACCAGCCGGGTGGTGGTCAACCGGTCGCTTAAAGCTATGGAAGACCAGGGGGCTATCCGACTCGAGCGACGTCGCATCGTGGTTACAAATAGAGAGAATCTGGAAAATCTGGTCAAATAGAAGATTACCGGGTAATTTGCCCGGGAGGTGTTTATGGATTTAGAGGAGCTTGCAAAAAGGGTACAGGCTATCGAGGACCTGGAGGAAATCAAGAAACTGCACCAGAAGTACATTGATTTAATGGATAACCTCAAATATAAGGAGGTTCTGGACCTCTTTACGGAAGATGCTTCGGTAGAAGTACGAAACTCCGGAGTACTCAAGGGTAAGGAGGGACTCACCGATATTTATATCAACAAACTGGGCAGGAGGACGGCCCGGTCCGAAGGACACTTTGTCATCGAACCGGACATCACCATCGAGGGAGACACTGCCAGGGGCACCTGGCTGGTTTACATGCTATTCTCTAAGCCGACTGTAGAGTGGGTGCAGGGAAGGAATGAGGCGGAATATATTAAGGTCGGCGGGAAATGGAAAATCAAGTCGATGAAATTCACCCGGACCAACGCCTCCAGGCCTGATATGTTTCCCTAGATGTCAAATAATCACCGTTTACTCCGGATACGGCTCAGGTGGTGGGGGCTCCATCACGTTGATACGATACCGACTGTATGGCATGAAATACGTGGTCGGTTTATCCGGGATATTTTCCGGAGAACCGGCTATACTGGCTGCCACCGGTTCTTCCACCCAGCCTTTTTCATAGGGACACATAAACGCCTGGCGGTAGGCAAACTTAAAAAATTTCCACTGCCCGTCCTCTTTTACATACTCCATATCGTATTTCCCCAGGCACAGGAACTGCTTAAACATACCACCGCCTACAAAAGAACAAAAGCCGTGGGAATGCCATAGCCCCTTGGCTCTGGTCCTATCCCGGTTGATTTCGATTACAGGGTTGACGGTCATGTGTATCGCCAGGTTTCCCGCTCCTATTTTCTTATCACTGAATACCGTGTTCCAGAACCGGGTAATGCTCTCGATTCCTTCGTAAACGCCACTGTCTTCTATCTCCATGTTAACGCCCGGTGTTTTCTGGGCGAACAGAGCCGGTACCTCGGAACGTTTTCCTATATAATACAGGTGCGCGTATAACGACTGCAGTTTCCAGATTTCCAGATAGTCTTTGGCATAAGCCCCCTCGGCTACCTGCTCTTTCAGACTTTTAACTTCGGCTTCCAGTTCTTCTAGAGTCATCGTCATTTCCCATTTCCCCCTTATTTCTTTCCGGAACATGGTTACCGTAAACCGGTGAGACTCAGTCATCCCAGCCGGATTTAGCGCGATAGGGGAGCGACGTCATATTAGCCTCGATTGCCTCGATTTTGCCACTCTTTATCTTGAACAGCTCGCTGACGACGACGGTAAAAGGCTTCCGGGCGGCGGGTATCATTTCCACCTCGCCCACTTCGGGGACTTCGGCGAAATTGATATTACCGGCGTGGTGGAACATGAAGGTACCGAAGGTCAGTCCCCGCTCTTCGTCGATTACCGTATAGCGACGCGGCTTTATCTCGGTGATATAAATAAACGACTTGGAGTTTATCTGCTCACGGGTGCCGAGGGCAATCGGGTTGAAAGAAGAACCGGGCAATTGCATATTGGGATTGTTGGTGGTCTGCATTCCGTTTTCCACCCGGTTACAATCATCGCCCCAGGGGACGATATCACCGTCATCTGTCTCGAGGGCATCGAAATAGAGGTCGGATATCCTTATCATCTCCTCCCGCGAGACACGCTCCGAAGTTGACAGTGTTTCCAGAAAAGTCGGTCTCGGTTTAACCAGATTTTCCACCGGAATAGGTCGCTCGCCACCCCGTACGACAATGTTTTCAATCTCGGTAATCAGTCCTTCTATGGTTTTCAGACGGCTGGCAATAATGATGGGAAAGCCGTTCTCCTTCATCAGACCGTAAAAACCTACCTGACCTCCCTGCGGGTCGCAGGCATATAATCTGTAGGTCGCATCATCGCTGGCGGTTGCCCACAGTCCTTCTCCGAGGGGTAGCTCGATGGTGTTTTCAGTGTGCTTCAGGGTCCTGGACAGCGGTAGACGAGAAGGGTCATGGGCGATGAGAGCCTCGAGGTACCGGTCCTGCAAGCTCTCCAGATAAGCCCGGTCGGTTTCTTTACTTTGGCGTGAAGACGTCATTCAAAAAATTCCCCCTGGTATTGCTGATTGGATATTACTAGCTGGAATATAAAAAGTCAAAAACAATGGTTAGAATAATCGGGTGGGGAAGCAACAAAGTGGTTATATTACTTTCCTATTTTTCTAGTGCAGTTTATAATCATTAGAGACTTTTGTTTTGTTGAATCGATATCTTTGATATTACAGGGAAGGTGAACGATGATAAATAACCTGCCGGAGCTCAGTCTGAGCGAGAAAGAACGCCGCTGGTCGCTGCTGCGTGACAAATTAAAAGCAGCCGAGCTATCGGCTCTTATCGTTTACGGGGGCAGCCAGCTGGGCGTGCCGGTACATTACCTGACCGGGGTGTGGGGAACAAGGATGAACATGGTCATTTTCCCGGTTGAGGGCGAGCCGGTATTCCTGATTCCCAGTAACAGTGGCCAGACGCCGGAGAAGGTTGCGGAACGGGGCTGCTGGATAGACGTTGATAATATCCGCCTCTCTCCTAATCTGGCAGCGGACGCCGCCAGTCATATCATTAATCTGAAGCTGGATAAGAGCCGGATTGGCATAGATAGTTTCCGCTGGTGGCCTGTATTCGATTATCAGCTGTTTTCCGATATATGCCCCGATGTTGAGGTGGTCGAAGCGCACCGTCTCTTCGGTGAAATCCGTGGTCCCAAGAGCGAAGAAGAACTGGCGGTTATGCAGAAGGCTATAGAGATTTCCGACCTGGCTCACTATGCGTTTCTGGCAAACCTGAGTTCGGGTATAACCGAAGAAGAAGCGGCGGGGAAAGCGGGAGAAGTCCTCGACGCCCATGATATCGGCGACAGGATTGTTCTTATTCACAGTAATCCCGGGGCATCATATCCCAACCGCCCGGGGCCCGCGATTATTCAGAAGCCCAATCCGGTGACGTTTTCTCCGGAATTTACCAGGAACAAGGGATACGGCGCCCAGATGATTCGAGCTTACTGGTGGGAGGAGCCGAAAGATATCTTTAAAAGGATGTTCGAGCTCTGGGGTGAGATGAGAAAGATGATAGAGACCGAATTTCGGCCGGGGGTTGAGATTACCGATGCCGGGAAAAAGATAGAAGAACTGGTGGCTGAATACGGTTTTGAGTGCGATAAACTGGGTCATGCCGTGGGTCTTTCCTACGGTGATGCCCCCTATATTACCGCGGGACCGCATCAGAAGGACTTCATGGAGTGGACTATCCTGGCCAACGAAGTGTACGCCGTCCATCCCATGGTGAGATGCCAGGGCTACGTCGCGCCTTTCTCGATGATAGGTGATATGTATTTCATCGGGGAGGACAGCACCACCCGGATGACCACCGCTTTATCCGGTCTACCGGAATATATTCCGCAATAAGCATCCGACGTAAATACCCGGAGAAATAAATGAAAAGCATCATTGTATATTTTTCGCAGACGGGAAACACCCGCCAGATAGCCGGGGCAATCCAGGCTGGCATTAGCGGGTTAAACGGTGAATGTGACCTCGCCCGGATTCAGGATGTCGGTAATGATGACCTGCAAAAATACGATTTAATCGGACTGGGCAGCCCCGTCTGGCACCGCCGCGAACCCGCTAACGTGCTGGGTTTCATCGAATACAGCCTGAAATCGCTGGAAGGCAAGCACGCCTTTACGTTCTGCACCCACGGTCTTTACCCGGGCCATTTTATCGGCAGGGTCGTCCCCGCGCTGAGGCTGGAAGGGCTGACGGTCGTTGGCTGGAAAAGCTGGTATTGCAGTGTCTGGCTGCCCGAGCACCCCAAGCCCTATTTTACTGACGGTCACCCCGATGAAATCGATCTGAAAGAAGCAAAGGATTTCGGCAGAGAAATGGCGGAACGCAGTCGGCGGTTATACGACGGCGAGACGAATTTTATCCCGATATTACCCGTCGGGCGCGAATATCACGAGCTTTATCCGGGACCGGGCAGCACTGACCGTGCCGGACGGAGGAGTAATCCCGACGGCTCGCTGGACATGATAGACCTGCGCAGCTTTGATTTTAAAGTAAATAAGGAGAAATGCAATTATCCTCAATGTACGGTCTGTATCGATAACTGCCCAACCGGCAGTATAAATTTTAGTGTGTCCCCGCCCCTTTTCCGCCAGAACTGCGACCGGTGCTTCTTTTGCGAGCAGATTTGCCCCCGGGGCGCTATCGAAGTCGATTGGCAGCCACTGGCTGATTTTGTGAAGAAGAACGTCATCGATAACTGGGTATCGGTAGCTGAAGAAGCCGTCGCCAGCGGGCGTTTACGGAGACTTGTGCCTCCGGAGGAAGTCGGCCTGAAGACTCCCTGGTATACGGTAAAAAAACCGCCGCGTCTCAAGCCTTTATAAAGCTGGTATCTTACCTTTGACGGCTTCTCTGGTTTCCGGTGACGGCTAATCAAATATTCTGAAACTCGTTAAACAGTTCCCCCATCACTTTGTCGTGCCGCGCCAGGAATTCCTCGCGGGTATCGGTGAAGGCAGGCAGTACCCATTCCATCTCATTCAGGCTCCGGGTGATATCCGGTATCTGGTTGTAGGGGACTGATATCAGGATGAATCCCTCCGGATATACCTTTCTGGCTTTCATACCGAAGGTCATGCCGGTGGGCACGAAATTAACTTTGCTGCTCTGGTAGGGGTAGGTAAAGACCCAGGCACACGCCCCCACCATGGATATCCTGCTTTCCCAGAGCTCACCTGTGGCGTATGTCATCGCCCTCATCACGATTTCCGCCTGATTTGGTGTAGCGACGATGACCATCAGGTCCGGCTCGAAGGAGAGCTTGTCCACGGTAGCGAAGGCCACGTAGTTCACCGTGCCCCGCGCCATGGCCGGGGCCTGCTGGTTCAGCTTGGCGTTGGCGCGCGCATCCTCGAAAAGACCCCATTTCATGCCTACCTGTCCACTCTCCCCGATGGGTGAGGGGTCGGACATCCCCATCGTCCCCTTACCGGCGCAGTCCTCGTTATCCTTGGTGATATAGAAAGGGATTTTCCGCTGCTGGGCTTCGTTGACCATCTCGCAGAGGGCCATGGTCTTATCGAGCTGCTCCAGTCCCTCCGGCTTGTAAGTCAGGAACTTTATGCCGACGGGCGGATACTCGAAGTTGAATTTCTGATAGATGGAATAGTCGGTCTGGTTCGTGTTCATTTTCTCCCCCTTTGAATAAGTGCTGCAATCTAAAATACAGGTATTATCAAAACCGATTTATGGATTAAGACTTATGCAGTTCAGTTCGGTCGGGCATACCCTGCTGGGGTATACAATATCATAAGAAACACTTATTTTCAACGGGGTTTTATTTGCATTTGGTTGATAGGTGCTTACCTCACCCCTGACCCCTCTCCAGTCG
>CAZCZJ010000094.1:0-8502 GCA_964503235.1 uncultured Dehalococcoidaceae bacterium
ATATCCCGATGTTCGTACAGTGGTAATTTTCACTTTCAGCTTCCTTAATTCTACGAGGATTTCCGTCAGCAGCACAAGTTCCAGGCGACGCCATTTCAGGAGATGGGGGGGGGTTAACCAGCCCCTGGGACAAGCCCGTTAGTTTAACTGGCTTAAGATAGCCATTATAATGATTGGACTAGGGATTAATTATGATATGGCTCTCGATATCGAACACGCCTGGTGCGGCAGAAGCTGCCCGCTCGACTTGTTCTCTTTCTGCCCAGTTGCGTACACTCCCCCTGAGAATCACCTTACCACCGCGAATTTCTACTGTGATTCGCCGCGAATCAAGCAAAGCATTGCGCTGAAATGCGCTTTCAATTTTGTCCTTTATATCCTGCGCATTCACTGCTATCGGCGTTCTCGGCGCGATAGCTATATTATTGCTAAGCCCTCGCACCCCTAACAGGTTGCGCACAGTATCCCCGGCGGCGTCCTTCTGGTACCACCAGTCTACGTCGCCACTTAGAGTAATCCAGCCATTCTCAACCACCACTTCGATGCGGTCGATCATGTGGGTTAACCAGACATTCCATTGGAGGGCATTTGCCGCCGCCTGGGCAATATCCTCATCCGGGCGTTGAAAAACATCAGGCAAACTGACCTGGAGTTCATCCGCCACCGCCTTGACACCAAAGACCCGCGCAGCGGCGCGCTCGGCAGACCACTTCTCGCCGTAGGTGTCTACATAGCCGCTCAACGTCACCACACCGTCCGTAACGCCGACCCCAATCTCCGCCGCTTTGATGATAGTTGGTTCCCATTTAAGCTCACTCATGACATCCTGCTGTAGTTCTGCATCGGTCTTCATGGTAATTTTGCCTCCCTTGCCTCATTTAAAAATTTCACTAGCTCCGTTAGTCATATTTCTTACTATTTGTATACCCACGTCTCTTCTTCTTACTAAGGATTACACCCCTTTCTTAGCTCATGTTTTACCTACCGAATATCTATTAAAATGCAAAAAGGCACTTTTAACCGTCATAATTGTTTACGATTATCGTGCCCTTCCTCATCCCATCAACTCCCGAATTATTATATTGAACTCTTATTCTTTGGGAAAAAACGTCTTAATTGGGATTTCCCATTTCAATTCGCAATGAGGTAGTCCTGTCCCTCATCGCTTTTGTAAATCAGATAATATATCTATGATACCTGGTTGTCAACCTCCATCTCGGAGCGCGGTAGTTGTCCTCGACAGGCGAACGGAATATGCGATCATTTAACAATTAGTCAGAAGGTGAAATTTCAAGAACAAGCTAATTTCGGGGTAATCCTCCCAGGGAGAAAGTCATAATTCTTTAAAAAACGGAGTAGCAGCGGCTGAGATTGAACCAGATTTTAGATAATTGCAGTAAGCATATTGACCCTATTGATTGTATTGATATTAGGTGTTTAGAGATATCCCAAATAAGTATGATAGCGGAAGTCGGTTTCGTTTTAGAAATTGTAAGATTATATTGGAAATAACAAAAGGAGGTAAATAAGATGGAATGGCAAATCGTAGTAGCCCTGGTGATAGCAATACCGGTAATCCTCTTCCCAGCAGCTTTCGTTTGGTACATTAACATCGGTGGTATTGTGTTAGCAGTCCGTGAGGCAAGGGTAGCCAAGAAGGCAAAGAAAGTTGCAATGGCAAAAGCTACAAACTAAAATATATCCCGATCTTCGGATAGAGAGGAGGTAGATGTCACTGATAGCTAAAGACAAATAAAGCTGGATACCCGAAAAAAGTATCCAGCTTTATTTTTTACTTCACTCAGCATTTCATTCGGTATCTTCTCTAAGTTTCTCATCTGGCTACAATACCCACAGCCTTTTTTCACTTGGCCAATCATAGTACAAGAACTCAGACTTCCCAATTTTCACCGGGGCTTAACAGTTTAGTAGAATGTTACCTTTACTCCTAACGTCACATAGGAAGCAGAATAAGATAAGACCCGAGCATATGCTCGGGTCTTACTAACTTCACTACTTATAGTTGACCTCTATTTCACAGTCACGGTCAGATCAAATGTCCACACACCTTTTTCCCCACCTTCCCACGGCCGGCTATATTCAAGGTGTACAGTGGTCGTACCAGTATTTACTGCCTCGAAGGTCCATTGTTCCGCACCAGGAGCGCCTGGCATGTTGGTTTCTGCGCCAATGTATTCATGCTTCAACTGCTGAATAATGCCAGTATCCGCTATCTGGGCATTTTCATCCCAACTGAAACCCGTAGTCCCATTGGAAAAGAGCGTGACCACCAGAGTGTTTCCCTTGGCGATTTCTACCTCTTTCCGTATATGTTGGTTCTGGTCAAATTCATCTGAAGTGGCGATGGCGATTTCTTTCACACCTTGTTCGGTTTTGTCTGCTGTTGCTGCGCTAGCGGCAGTGCAGGCAGCAGCGGAGATTAGGGCGAGTAATAGTGCGATGGTTACCAGGATTTTGACTTTCATTTTCGTTCCTCCTTTTTATTTTTTCGTTCCTAACCATATATACGGAGAAACAAAAAGAGTATTACAAGGAAAGTTTCAATATTAGGATATTTATTTAGGTTGGTAGCCAGCCAACAACTATGAACGCAGTGAATGTCTTCACGTGTCTATTCTATAATCGTGATGTCTTAAGCATAGGATTAATCAGTGTAGATCTAACGGACTTATGAGGTATCCCGACTAGGGATTATTCGAGATAGTTAATATGGGGGAATCGACAAGGCTGACCACGCCCTTACCTTCTCCAAGTTGGATGTTTGGTATTATGATCTGATAGTCCCCAGGAGGCACTTGTTTCCCGGTATCATCCTTCTGGTTCCAGGTTAAATCATAGTCCTCAGGTTGTCTTGGAGCTAACGTCATGGTACCCTGCCCAACATCGAATGCCCGCACCACCTCAATACCCAAGTCTCCTATCCTGATTTCAGGAGGGAAGGGGAATGTGAATGTCTCATCAGCGATGTTCTCGAAGGTAAATCGGATATCTATCTCTTCACCCGTTGTGTAGACTGTTTTCACAGTATATGCTCGCGTTTCCACCGATACAGTAGGTCCTAATGGACCCGTCACAATTGGGCCTTCACCAGGGGAAAACAATCCGATTCTCCACACTACCACCAGAGTCAATACAGCTACTGTGACTGTTACTGCAACAGTACGCCAGGCAGGGCTTTGAGGAACTAGATTCTTTAGCCAATCCCAAAACGATATAGATTCCGAGCGCCGCTGAGTTTCGGCGACTTCTTTCTCAGCCAGTTTCGAGAGCAGGCGTTTCTTGAGCCCTTCTTGGAAAGAGGCAGATGGTTCCCCGCGACACTCGATTATCTTCTTGGCAAAATCGATGTTCGAGCGATAATCCTCATCCATCGCCTCATCGATTTTGGCTTCTTTGCCGGCGAGGACGTTGTCGACGTGTTCGGCAAACTCCATTTCTTTTCTGTTCTTTTCATCCATTCCAGGATTCATGGAAATCCTCTCTCAACTTCTTCACAGCCCGAAAGAGCCTAACCCCTACATTAGACTCGGATAGTCCCAGCATCTTGGCAATCTGCCGATTATTGAACTCAGCGGCGAACTTGAGCCGGATGATTTCCTGGTCGTCTTCAGGAAGCCTTAACAGGCAGCCCCGCAAACATTCCTGCTCAGCCTTCTTCTCTGCCTCGTCTTGAGGAGACGGCTCTCGTGACGGCACTTCGACAGCTTCGTCCAAAGATACCTGCTGTCTCATCTTATTAGTCCGATAATAATCGATTAACGTGTTGCGGGTTATTGAGAATATCCAGGTCGAAAAGGCCCCCTTATCACTGCTGTACCTTTCAAAACTGACCAGTGCCTTCTCAAATACCGTAGAAGTCAAATCCTCTGTTATCTGCTGATCGTTCACCTTATAACGTATATACCGGAACACTTTCGGCATAAACTCGTCGTAGAGCTCCGCAAAGACCTCCTGTTTACTCGATACTCGCTTGGTTGTTTGCATCCTGATTATTCCAGGCTGCCTATTTGAATATACGAGGCAGCCTTAATAGTATTACACGCGTTATCAAGAATAATGTATTTATATGCCCTAAAGCAAACTAATGGTCTTCTCCATTCCTCAAGATGCAATAATGGCTACACTCATAAGATAAGGCAATAAGCTTATCGGCACTTTAATTCAGACTATAGGTAACAAGAAAGTAAAAAGTGAAATCCCAATCTGTCGGTTTGTTGAATCACATAATGATAAATACTTTTAGGGTGATCGAATAAATAAGGCGCCCACCCACTGACATATCATTTTGCCATAGGAATCTGGCTATTCATACGGCCACATATAAAGCGGTGATTTTTACATAATTCTATGTGTAGCACGAGAGAAAGCAGATGGCTTGCTTGATTGACAATTACCTCACTCAGAATTAAGATTTAACCACGGATGAGAAAGTATTTTGTATTTGTCGTCATACTCTGCGCGTTACTACTTTTTACTAGTTGTAATCTCCAAACAAGCACATCTCAATCCTCTCAGACTGTAACAACTCCTACTCATGAAGAACCAACAACTACTTTTGAACCCACCACTCAGCCTGTTTTTGAGCTAAATGTTCACTTTATTGATGTTGGACAGGGTTGACCTTACCCCGGAATTCAAGCCAAAGACAAAAGTCTCTCGTAGACATATTGACATGGGAATAAAGGATAATTATTATTTTAGTAGTAAAATTTTATTGAGCCGGAAAAATAATTACCTTTTTGAACTCAACCAAACTTAGCCTATATGAGAACAGACCTTTGGAGACAGTTGGTCAAAAAGGTTTTTAAACGGTCTAACAGACTATTAGCTGGAGAGTCTTATTCAAACGGGACGGTCGAACAAATGATAGAAATGAAAATTGAAAACGAAGTTCCCATACCTATGTGCTTTCTGGAGTATCAGAAAGCAACCTCTGCAGGTTGGAATCGGGAGGACCTTCGAAAATGACTTTGCCTCCAATAAGCACGATGATTTTATCGGCAAACTCATTGACCATGTCGAGGTCATGAGAGGTGAGTAAAATACTTTTATCCTGCGAGGCGATGTCCTTTAGAAGTTGAAAGAAGGTACGTTTCACAAAAATATCCATACCCTCCAGGGTTTCATCAAGCATTATGAATTTTTTATCGGGAGCCAGACCTAACGCCAGCCAGGCACGTTTCTGCTCGCCACCCGAGAGTTCATCCAGGCGGCGGTCTCCGAGTTTATCAATCTGGCAACGGACAAGGCAGGCATCAATGTTCGTCCGGTCCTGGCTGGATAGATGCCACTTTGAAAAACCGCGTGGTTGAAATCGTCCGAGCCCCACCATTTCCCTAACGGTCAGGTACGGGGGAATGGGAGCATTCTGCGGGATGATGGCAAAGTATTTGGCCAGTTCTCTTTGTGAAAGCGCCGAGGCATCAATATCCCCGATATAATACTTGCCTGAAGTTGACTTCAGTTCTCCGGAGAGGATACGCAAAAGCGTAGTCTTACCGGCACCGTTAGTCCCCAGTAAACATGTAAGACCACTACTGGGAACAACGGCAGACACATCACTCAAGATGGCTTTTTCGCGCCGGACGTAGGATATCCCAGTCAATGTCAATTCCACTGGATTCGCCTCGCCACGAATATCATCAAGGGAGCTCCCAGAAGAGCGGTAATCATACCGATGGGTACTTCCGAGGGCATGAAAGCCAGACGAGCCACCTGGTCGGCAAAAAGCACCACGCTGGCACCCAGTAGTATCGATATTATAAATGCCGACCGGACATCGTGTCCTACCAGGAGCCGGGTAACGTGGGGCACCAGCAGCCCTACAAAGCCCACCAGTCCGGCTACGGCTACAGCTGTCCCGCCGAGTATCCCGGACGAGGCCACGGCTACCGCCCGGGTGCGCCCAGGCTCAGCTCCCAGATTGCCTGCTACCTGGTCTCCCAAGGCTAGCACGTTGAGGTTACCGAGTATGGGTATCGCCACGAGTAGCCCCAACCCCAAAAAAGGAAGCGCCGGAAAAATGTCCTGCCAGCCACGGTTGGCCAGACTACCTCCAACAAAATTCAGAGATTGCACACCAAAGACCCTGGCTCCCGCCAGTGCACCGGTGGCGATTGCTGCCGTCAGTGCGGATAAAGATACCCCTATCAGTGCCAGACGTGCGGGAGATACGCCCTGGCGCGAGGCAAAAAAGGTGATAATCGCCGCCCCAACCAGGGAAGCCATAACTGATAGCGCGTAAAGTCCCCACGTCCCCATTCCAACAATTCCGGCCATCGCCAGGGCTTGTATAACCGCGGCACCTCCTCCAAGACCGAAAAGCAGGGGGTCACCCAGGGGATTCCGGGTAGAAGTCTGGAGCAAATATCCCGCAATCCCCAGACACGCTCCTACCAGGAGGGCGGCAGCTACGCGCGGCAGCCGTAAATCCCATATTAGCATTTTAGCCGCGGTATCACCGTGCCCCAATATGGTCTCAACAAGCCGATGGAATTCGAGCTTGACAGGTCCCATGGCGATGCCGATAAACACTCCTATCACCAGAAGGAGACACAGAGCTACCGCCACCCACGGGACTCGCTTCAAGGGGCAACCTCATTCAGGTAGCTGGCCAGTTGCTCGACAGCGTCGGCAATGCGCGGTCCCTGTGCCTGCAAGAATAACGCCGGGTCGAGTTCCTTGACCTTTCCCGCCTTGACTATTTCCATGTTGTTAAATCCGGGAACCATAGGCAACATTTCCGATAATTTGGGTGCCGGCGCCGGTGCTGGAGAAATCGCGAAAACCGCATCCGGATTAGCGGTCAAAGCCTGTTCTCCTGTGTAAGTAGCAAACCCAGGGTAAGGTCCGGATTCGGGAAGACCCTCCGCCAGATTTTCCTGTCCCAGCAGGTCTAACAAAGTGCCGGGATACGAATCAGGCTTGGCAGCATATATATTCCGGTTGGCGTCACCGATAATGATAAGGACGCTTCTCCCGGCGCGGGTAGTATTTTGAGCAGCTTCGATTCTGCTTTCAATCTGAGTGATAGCCTGGGCAGCCGCTTCATTCATATCGATAACTTGCCCCACAAGAATGAGCCCCTGTTTGATGTCGTCCAGAGAGGCGGCACGCACCGCGATGACAGGCACACCGAGTTTCTCAAAGGTGGGTAAAAGTGTTGCCTGGGTTAAAGCCTCGAGGATAATAAGATCGGGATTCAAGGCTGCCACGGCCTCCGCGCTGGGATTGTAGGAACCACCGATGGTCGGTAAAGATTGGGCTTCCGGAGGGTACTTGGAGCCGGTATCACGCCCGATGGCAATGCCGCCGACCCGGTACAGTGTCTCGGTAGCGGTCGGATGTACGGTGACAATACGGGATGGCTTTTGATTTAGCGTTACGGTACGTTCGAGGATATCGGTTATGGTTAGCGGATAGCTGGTATGCATACCGGTGGGAGTTGTGGTAGTGGTGGTTGAGGTAGTTTCCGTGCCCGAGCAGGCTGTGGTCATCAGACCGATTACGGAAACCAGCAATAGCAGCAGAGCGGTATTTCTCACGTTAGGAAAACACCGTTTCACTCGGTTACTAAATCCGGGGGATAATCTTCTTTTTTGCATTAAATGCCTCCTCAAATTATTGGTCGAATGTAATAGAGGTACCGCACAGGCAAACCGGTATAGCGGAGTCAAAGGGACATAAGCATCATTCCAGTTTGCCTTCTTTTTTCTTCCGGGTGGTTCTTCGTTGTTGCTGGTGGGCGGTGACCAGGGAAACTAGAGCCTCATCCATGGCATTGTTTATAATAGGAATGGCTTCAACAATACGTCGGTTGAACCCCTCACGTTTCTTAAGCATTTCCGTGGTAACTTGAATTATTGGCTCACGATGCTGGACAAAAGTTTGCACGGCATCGGTCAGAGGGAGTCCCTGCCGGGCAAGAATCCGACCGAAATCAGCCCCGACTTCCTGTACCTCTTTAGAGATCTCTGCCTGCCAGGAAGCCTCTGAAACGCTTTTTATTATCAGTGCCAGAAGACGACGTCCTAGAGAAGCTAGATATTTCTGGGATTCCGGATCCAACTGGCCTTGCCATGAAGTTGAACGTAAATAATTAGTAGCCGTATCATGAAGAACCGGAACAACATGCTCCAGGTCGGTCACCAGGTCTTTTAGACCCAGCATCTTCCTGTTCTGATTAATAAATCGGTTCAACTCTAAGCGTGAATAGCGGCGATGACCACCGGGGGTTATGAAAGCCTTAATCTTGCCTTCATCGGTCCATTGACGTAGAGCCTGTTCACTGACAGCAAGAATCCGACTGGCTTCACTTATGTTGACCCGGTCTCGCTGTTTTATTTTTGACTTTTTAGTGCTCGCTTCTCTCAAAACAGTGATAATCCAAAATATTCTAAAATATATATAATTCTACTAAATTCTTATTAAATCTGATAAAATATTCTAGCAGAAGGGAATAAAATAGTCAATATTTGGCTG
>CAZCZJ010000095.1:0-8428 GCA_964503235.1 uncultured Dehalococcoidaceae bacterium
ATGCAGCGCTTTCTTACCAAGATGCACCATCCGCTATCGGTAGGTAAAGGCAAGCCGATGCTCGATGCCGTTGTGGTAGAAATAGACACCGACAGTGGTAGAGCCACCGGTATTGAAAGAATCACGCGGGAGGCAGATAAGTAGTGGGACAGGTAGACCTGCACGTTCATTCAACGGCATCCGACGGCAAATTCAGTCCGGAGGAAGTCGTCGGTAAAGCAGCCGAACTCGGCCTTCAAGTAATGGCGCTTACCGACCACGATTCCATAGAAGGAATCGTTCCGGCACTCAAAGCTGCCAGGGCTTTCCCGGGTCTAAAACTAATACCCGGTGTGGAAATCAGCACCGACATGCCGGAAGGCCAGGCTCATGTACTGGGCTATTTCATCGACTTTCATGGCAGTGAATTGAAGTCAGCCCTAGAAATGTTCCGCAATTCCCGCGAGAGAAGAGCCCAAGGCATGGTTGATAAACTGCGTGATTTGGGAATTGATATAAAATGGGAGCGGGTACAGGAAATAGCCGGCGAAGGCTCGGTGGGACGCCCGCACATTGCCCAGGCGTTACTGGAAAAGAAATATATTTCGTCTTTCAATGAAGCTTTTGATAAATACATCGGCCAGGACGGCCCCGCCTATGTAGAGAGGGATAAAATGACACCGGTCGAGGCGGTACAGCTGATAAAACTGGGTAAAGGTCTGCCCGTGCTGGCGCACCCTTTTACCATAAACGGTCCCGAAACGATGATACCCGGACTCAAGGAAGCCGGACTCATCGGCATCGAAGCCTATTATAAAGACTATTCCCTTGATGAAATCGATACGCTGGTCCGCCTGGCGGAAAAACACGACCTTATCGTTACCGGCGGCACCGATTACCACGGCATCGATAACCGAGACGAAGTAATGCTGGGTGGCGCGGATGTACCGATGGAATCCGTGGAAAAGCTGACCGCCCTCGCCGATAAAGAGATGTTAAAGCTGGCGGGATGGTAATATAATACCGACTAAAGGAGTAACGTGCCTGACTGGGGAATCTGGATAATATTGATAATATGTGCCTACCTTGTGGGGTCGGTGCCGGTTTCGTATCTGGTAGCCAGAACCCGGGGGATAGACCTGAGGAGACACGGTACGCGGCAGGTTGGCAGCGGCAATCTCTGGCGGATGACCTCCCGGAAATTCGGCTTGACAATAGGCCTCTTTGACTTTACCAAGGGGATGATTATGGTGGTAATCGCCTACGCCCTGGACATGGATATCGCCCAGCAGGTAGCGGTCGGCCTAGCGACCGTTATCGGTCATAACTGGCCTGTCTTTCTCCACTTCCACGGCGGTCGGGGCGCCGCCACCACACTGGGTATCGTTATCATTGTCCCGTCGATAAACGACTCCACGGCATTGCCGGCGGTAATTGCCCTGAGCATCGTTGTCGTCGGTACCGTCCTCATACGCAGTTCCTCCTTACCGGTATTACTTGCCGCCGCCTCGCTTCCGGCAACCTACTGGGCATTCCAGGACGATACTGCCACAATTATGGCATTTTTAGCCGTATTTCTGGTCCTCGTCATCAAACGCCTGACGGCTCAGCCGATGAGCGAAGACTTGACTATCAGTAAGAAGCACGTATTACTCAACCGGTTCCTCTTCGACCGGGATATCAGAGATAGAAAAGCCTGGATGTTCCAGGAAGCTATCGAACCGCAGGAACTACTGGAAGATAATGATTAGCCATGAAATGCGCGGCTCATCCCGAGATTGAGACCAACCTTAAGTGCGGTAAATGCGGCACGCCGATATGTCCCAAATGCATGGTACAGACTCCCGTAGGCGCCCGCTGCCCCAAATGCGCTAATCTCCGCAAACTGCCTACTTTCCGGGTTTCCGGGGGGTATTACTTAAGAGGGGCTGGCGCCGCGCTGGGGATGGCGGTGGTAACCGGTCTGGCCTGGGGCGCTATCGATAGCGTTGTATCCTTCTTCTATCTCGGGCTGGTACTGGCAGGAGCCGTCGGCTATGCTATCGGCGAAGTGGTAAGCCTGTCCGTCAACCGCAAGCGGGGACTCTGGCTGGCGGTTTTCGGGGGCACCGCCGTGGTAATCAGCTACCTGGTTAATATTTTTATATTCGGCGGATTACCCTCCGGGGGACTCTGGATAGCTATCGACCTATTGGCTATCGGTATCGGAGTCTACGTCGCCGTCAACCGCCTGCGTTGAGCTGCGTTTACTTCTCCCCGCCTTCTCCCGAATCTTTCTGATAAAGACCCCAACGCTTGAATAACATCTGGTAAAATGGGGGCTGGGGAAAATCGTGCAGCATATACATGCCGGTACGCTCGTAGCTGTATTCGCCCTCTCTCATTCGCCGGAGTCCGGTAACCAGTTCCTCTATCCTGTCGGCGGGCACGGAGAGGATTATCTCGTCCTCTCCGGCCAGTGCTCGCATGTAGTCACCGGGGTCGGGCAGGGTAATCATGTAGCGGCCGCTCTCCATCACCGGGATTACCTGGAAGGCGCAGGCGGGTGGGAAAAAGTTATAGTCTATCTCGTCGGCATGCTGGAAGCTCAACGGCATGAGCATATTTCTCAGCTGGGTGGTATTGGAATAGATGATGACGACATCCGGCTCGAAGTTGGCCGTCGCCAGCGGCGCGCTGAGGAGACCGATATACTTGTCCCTGGGGAAGGTCGGAAATTTAAGAAACGCCTGCAACTCCGGGTCCTCCGGTTTATCCTCGTACCCGTAGGCGATGATGGCAGCGAAGCACCAGTTGTCCTCCTCCAGCATGGCGATGTTCTCTCTCTGGCGCCGCGATAAAGCGAAAGCCTGGCACTGGGCGATATGCTGCCCCCGGTCTTTCCAGGGT
The DNA here is from genome assembly GCA_964503235.1 of uncultured Dehalococcoidaceae bacterium. Classification (GTDB taxonomy): domain Bacteria; phylum Chloroflexota; class Dehalococcoidia; order Dehalococcoidales; family RBG-16-60-22; genus W425. The sequence continues at coordinate 2,869 of CAZCZJ010000095.1, forward strand.
CTGACAGCGCCCTCCGGGATATCCGCCTCCTTTTCCAGCATCTTGACAGCTATGGGAGAGGTATGCAGCCGCATTAACCTCTCCAGTTCTTCTCCGTACTTGTTGAAATCGGCTATCGATGGCATGAAATTACCCTCCAAATAACAAAGTGGAATCTTTATACTGCACCCATTATGAACAAGGTGATATTATTTTGCAAGGTTGGCTGGATTTATCTACCTCACCCCCTTTGTCCCCCTCTCCTGACGAGGCGTTCCGCAGGAGAGGGGGAATTTTGTTTATTGCAATCCTCCCCCTTGGTCCCCCTCCTTTGGGAAAGGAGGGGGAATAATTAGAAAGAGGTGCGATGCCCCTCTTAAACACCCCACTGGGGAGTGGAAGGGAATAACTAGGGGCATAATTAGCCGATGCCGCGAGGGCGGCAGGGTGGGAAAAGATATTTCAAAAGGGGTGGGGGGGGGGGGTTGACACCCGCCCTGAAAACACGGTAATCTGGAATATCTCTACTATCTATAAATCCCTTTTCATCAGCTGTTTTTAAACCCATACAGGAGGTCAGGTATGAAAAAGGTTGCCGTTGTGGGCGTCGCCCAGACCAAATTCAGCGGTCCCCAGGAAAAGACCGGAGTTGAGCTGTTCGCTGAAGCCGCCACGGAAGCTATCGAGTTATCCAACCTTAAGCCGAAAGATATTAAAGCTCTATTCGTCGGCAACGCTCTGGGTGATTTCGAGGAAGGGCAGGGCATGATACAGTCCTACGCCGCCGAGAACATCGGCTGCCTTTACATACCCGCCAACCGCTACGAGGGGGCTTGCGCTTCGGCCAGCATGGCGGTGCGGGATGCCTTCATGTGGGTAGCCTCCGGCTTCTACGATATCGTCCTGGCAGGAGGCGTCGAGAGAGCCGCTACGATGGGTACCGGACTGGCGACACGCACCTTCGCCATGTTCAGCGACGCCCGCTACGAATATCCCTCCGGCATCACCTTCCCCGCCGTTTTCGCCATGCTCACCCACCTCTACGCCGATACCTATAAAATACCTCTGCAAAAGCTCCGGGAGCAGATGGCTCGGGTAACCATTCAATCGTATCGACACGGCAGTATCAATCCCAAGGGGCAGTTCTACGGCAAGAACGCCGACATGACGGTGGAAAAAGTCCTCGGCAGCTTCGTGGTCTCCACGCCGCTGACCCTGCACGACTGCTGCCCCTTCTCCGACGGCGCCGCCGCGGTGGTGCTGGCTTCGGAGGAAGCAGCTAAGAAACTCACCGACCGACCGGTTTACATTACCGGCATCGGGCAGGCGTCCTGCGGTACGCTCTCCAATCAGAGCGACCACCTCCCCAGGATCCGGGCGAGGGAGATATCCTCACAGCAGGCTTATGACATGGCCGGAGTAAAACCTCAGGATATCGACCTCTGCGAGCTGCACGACTGCTTCAGCATCGCCAGCCTGATTGCCACCGAAAGCCTGGGGTTCTTTGATTACGGCAAGTCCGGTGAAGCCTGGGAAAAGGGCGAGGCTGATATCGGCGGGAAGATAGCCGTCAATCCGTCCGGCGGACTCAAGTCCAAGGGCCATCCCATCGGCGCTACCGGGGCGGGGCAGGTCTACGAGGTCGTTAACCAGCTCCGGGGAGAGGTAGAACCGGAGCGGCAGGTTCCTGATGCCAGGACCGGCATGACGGATACTCTGGGCGGGGACGGCGGCGCGCTGGTTAATATGATTCTCGAAAGGGGCTGGTAACATGGAACACAAGCTGATTTTTAAAGACTATAATGAAGCCCTCAAGCAGAACCGGCTGCTGGGTCTAAAGTGCCGGGCTTGCGGCGCGATAACCGTGCCCCCCAAGATGGTCTGCCGTCAGTGTACGGATTCGGAACTGGACGTGATTGAATTAAAAGGCAGCGGTAAAATCAGGACTTTTACCACGGTTAACGTAGCCTCCGAGGGACTCGAGGACGCAGTGCCCTATACCATCGTCATGGTAGAGCTGGATGAAGGCCCCTGGATAATGGGCAACCTGGAGGGAATCGACCCGCAAAATACTTCGATGGAGCTTATCGGCAAAAAGGTAGAAATGGGAAACAAAATTTTCAGCGGAGATAAATACTCGGCCGGAGAAGGCGCCCGGCCGCTTTTCCGTCCGGTGGATTGAGAGAGAAGATGACCGGGCTAAACTCTCGTCATTTGAATTTCGAACAGATAATCAATTTCCGGGATATCGGCGGCTACCGTACCCGCGACGGCCGTACCGTTGCCTGGCGACGCGTATTCCGCAGCGGTGAATTCCACCGAATGACCAGAAATGACCTCGAACGGCTTACCGGAGAAATAGGCGTCACCTCGGTTGTTGACCTCAGAAGCGAGATGGAGGCTAGGGAACATGGCACAGGCCTCCTTTCTCGGACCAATGTGAAATACCACAGCATACCCTTTATGACAGGTGGGGGCAACCGCGAAGATGATGAACGTATGTTCCTGGAAATCTCGAACATGGGAGAGTTTTATCTACACCTGGTACGGCGGAATGAATTCGGCAACCGAATCGTCGAAGCCCTGGAAATAATCGCCGACCCCGATAATCATCCCCTCGTCTTCCATTGCGCTGTGGGCAAAGACCGCACCGGTATCCTGGCGGCGGTGCTTCTCAGCATTCTCGGTGTGGCCGACGACGACATTATAGAAGACTACGTTCTCTCGGAGCCCTACATGGATGAACTTCTCAGTCAGGCAAATGACGACCCCGAGATGGCTGAGTTCATAAAGCATCTCCCCGATTTTTTCTGGAAGGCAGCCCCGGAGTCGATGGCATTGTTTTTATCGACACTCCGGCAGGAATACGGCTCGGTTAAAGATTATCTGACTGCTCAGGGTATTGAGCCTTCTCTGATACGGCGTCTTGAGAATTCACTGTTGACCTGATATTATTCTTTCCCACGTTTTTCCGCCAGCAGGTCGATAAGCTCTCCAGCCGCGCGGCGGGGGACCGTCCTGCCTTTCAAGAGGTCGTCCACCCTTTTCTCGAATTCCGCGCTCATTTTGATAGTGCTAAGATAATCTTTTATAAAACCTTCGACGTTTTCCAGCAGCTCCAATTTGACTCTCTCTCGCCGGCGCTTCTCCATGCCGCCGCCGGATAAAAGATAATCACGGTGTTTCAATATAGCATCGGTAAGCTCGGTGGTGCCCCTGTCGTTGATGGCCTCCGTCAGGACGACCGGCGGCTCCCATTCTTCGCCGCCCCGATTTGCCGCGGAAAGCATGGCTTCGAGGTCAGACTTCATGCGGTCGGCGCCATCTTTATCCGACTTGTTCACCACGAAAATATCGACGACCTCCAAAATGCCCGCTTTCATCATCTGGATATCGTCGCCCGAGCCGGGGGTGAGCACAACCAGTGTCGTATCCGCGGCGCGGAAAATATCCAGCTCCACCTGCCCCGAACCGACCGTCTCCACCAGGATGATATCTTTACCCATGGCATCCATGACCCTAACAGCATCCAGGGCTGCCCTGGCCAGGCCGCCTGCCCAGGCGCGTGTCGCCAGACTGCGAATAAATACCTGGCTGTCGGCGCTGTGCCGCTGCATCCGGATACGGTCGCCGAGTAGGGCTCCACCGGTGAGGGCGCTGGTCGGGTCGATGGCAACAACACCCACGCTTTTACCTTTAGCTCGAAAACTACTAAGAAGATTGTCCGTGAGTGTGCTTTTGCCGGTACCGGGCGCGCCGGTGATACCGACGATGTAGGCTTTCCCGGTATGTGGATAGAGTGCATCTATCTCGGTCAGGGCGTCGGGAGAACCATCCTCCAGCAGCGTAATAAGTCGCGCGCCGGCTTGAGTATCTCCGGATATTACTTTCTCCGCAAGTGTCATCATCACCCCGTATCAGGATTTATCAAAAGTATAGCAGATAAGGGGATGAGCATAAAACATAACCAGGTCTGATACCCCCAGTTATCCCCCCTTTTCTTCTACCTCACCCCCTTTGTCCCCCTCTCCTGACAAGGCGTTCCGCAGGAGAGGGGGAAATAGTATTTAACGGAATCCTCCCCCTCGGTCCCCCTCCTTTTGAAAAGGAGGGGGAAGTAATTTAAAGAGGGGCTTCGCCCCTCTGGGACTCCCCGTACCATATTCGGGAGTTTGTGCCCCTCTTGGACACCCTGTTCGGGGTGGATAAGGGGATAGATTACCGGACAGACCACTGAAGATACAGGGCGGTCGGGTGGGAATAGATATCTAAAAACAGGGGAAACGGGTGGTGGGGCTGATAAAAAGCACCGCATAGTGAGGATTTTTACCAGCTTGTTTTGCCTTTTTCGTTGCACTATACTTAGGCGGAAGGAGAGCTGGACTGTTGTCTTTAGACCTCACCAAGGTAGCTTCACAGGTTATCGCCATGATATCCGGACTGAAGGATGCCCGTCAAGAACACCAGCAGCGCCTCCGATTCGCCCTGGATACCCTGAGCGACCGGGCTATCGATATCGACGAGTTGAAGAAGAAAATCGCCGCCAGCCGCACGACCTGGCTCGTGGCGGAACTCGTCGAGGGACTCGACCGACGCTATCCGTTACCCCCTCTACCCGGTGACTTTACCGTCATCGGCAGCGACGGCTCCCACATCGATGTCGACCGGCACCGTTCCAACCGCTGCTACCTGATAAACATCGGCTCGGCGGTCATTACCTACGGCTCACGACCGGACGCCACTCTCTCCAACTCCCCGCGCCTCTACTCCGACGATAAAGACCTGGTCATACCTTCACCGGATGGGGGACGCGAGCAGGTGGTTGATGGGGCAATCCTGGGCATCAAACGCTCCGTCGAGGAATGCCGCCACCTGACCGAACTAGCAACGGAACTGCCCGCCGCTAGCGACTGCCTGGCGCTGCTGGACGGCACGCTGATACTCTGGGGGCTGGAGGCATATCCGGAGTTCGTTACCCAAGCATTGCTTACCGATGGATTTTTAGCCTGCCTCGACCGTATGAAAAAACTCAACGCCGACCGCCGGCTGGCGTTAGCCAGCTATATCAGCTTTCCCCGGAGCACCGATGTCGTTAACGTATTGAGGGTGGCTGTCTGTCCCCATGAAGTCATCGATAGCGACCGCCTCTGTAAGACCTGTACCTCGCGGGAATGCGAGCAGGTTGAAAGCGTACGCGACCGCGACGTCTTTATAAAACTGCTGGAAGACGGCGAAAGGTCGGCTCTGTTTATCAGCCCCTCCAGGATAGTCAAGGAGCGGTACGGAGGGCACCGCGTCCATTTCTTCTACCTGAGGGTGGATGACGAGATAGCGCGAATCGAAATTCCGCAGTGGGTAGCCGAAAACGACCGGCTCCTCGACCTCACCCACAGCCTTACCTTCGACCAGTGCCGCCGCGGACAGGGCTATCCGGTAGCGCTTGCCGAGGCTCACGAGCAGGCGGTGGTGACCGGGGCGGATAGAGAAAATTTCTGGGAACTGGTAGAATCGTCAATGATTACCGAGCACCTGCCGAGTCCGGGCTCCGCCAAGAGTTTTAGTAAAAGGACACGCTGGGTGT
>CAZCZJ010000096.1:0-8289 GCA_964503235.1 uncultured Dehalococcoidaceae bacterium
GTGGTACGGATAGAATAACTATACCTGGTATTAAAACTTACACGCAATCAACTAAAACATGTGACGTAGTTATAGGGGTTCATCCCTATAATGATTCTTTTGACTTATATTTTGTCCCAACAATATTAATTGAGAAACTTGGTCAAAGTAGTATTTCTTTAAAAAAGATTGAATCACTTAAAAATAATTATGAGATATTAGACAACTGTAAAAATCCAACATTTGTTATTTCTAAAGCAAAAGAGTATGGCATCCTTTCTTAATTGCCATTAGCATTACCCCCCGTTTCCCCCTTTCCTTCCCAACTCTGCTATAATTAGGTCATGGAAAAACCTCTACTGCTGTTGTTCGATGGCAACGCTATCGTCCATCGAGCCTTTCATGCCTTCGGCGCTACCCGTTACCGGCAGGCAACCCCGCTTACCGTGTCCAAGACCGGGGAGATCGTCAGCGCTGTCTACGGTTTTGCCCTGATGCTCCTCAAAGTGCTCAACGAGCTTAAGCCCGCCTATCTGGCTATTGCCTTCGATAAAAAAGGCCCCACTTTCCGACATAAGATGTACGACCAGTATAAGGCCAACCGTCCCGCCACCCCCGACGAACTGGTCGGTCAGATAGACCGGGTCAAGCAGCTGGTAAAAGCCTTCGGCATATCCCTCTTTGAGGTTGATGATTACGAAGCCGACGATGTTCTCGGTACACTGAGCCGGCAGGCTGACGGAAAGGGACTGGATACCATCATTGTCACCGGTGATGCCGATACCATGCAGCTGGTGTCTCCCGGGGTGAGTGTCCTTTACCCCAAGCCCGGCAAGACTTTCTCCGATACCATGCTCTTTAATGAGGAGACTGTTGAAGAGAAGTACGGCGTCCGCCCGGAGCATATTACCGACCTTAAGGCTCTGGTGGGTGATACCTCCGATAATATCCCCGGTGTCCCCGGCATCGGCGAGAAAACGGCTATCAAGCTGATACGGCAGTTCGGTTCGCTGGAAGACATCTATTCTCATATAGATGAAGTAACCCCGCCCCGCGTGAAGGAGATGCTGCAACAGAATAAAGCCCTGGCATACCAGTGTAAAGAGCTGGCAACCATCGTTACCGAGGTCCCCGTTTCTATCGACCTGGAGACTACCAGTATCGGCAAATATGACCGCCAGCAAGCGGCCGATTTCCTTCGCGATTTGGAATTTTTCAGTCTATTGCCGAAATTACCCGGCAGTGACGGGGAGTCGTCCGCGGCAGAGACAGTGACTGAGAAAGCCGGCGGCGACTATATTTTAATAACCACGGTAGAAGACCTCGACAAGCTTTGTAAACAATTGAAAAAGGCCGGTACTTTTGCTTTCGATACCGAAACCACTGGGCTCAATCCGATGCTGGCAAAGCCCGTCGGCATTTCCCTTTCGGCGGAGGTGGGTAAAGCCTGCTATATACCCGTCGGACATGTTATCCTCGATGAAGTCACCCAGCCGCCGCTGGAGCAGGTGATGGAAAAACTCAAACCCCTCTTCGAAGATACCGCCATTGCCAAGATGGCTCACAACGGCAAGTTCGACATGATGATAATGGCCGGGAGTGGCGTGGCGGTCAATAACCTTGGCTTTGATACTATGATTGCCGCCCACCTGCTGGGAGAAAAAGCCATCGGTCTAAAAAACCTGGCTTTCAGCAAACTCGGCATAGAGATGACGCCTATCAGCAATCTCATCGGTACCGGTTCAAAGCAGCTATCCATGTCGGAAGTCGGTATCAGGGAGACGGCTGATTACGCCTCCGCCGATGCCGATATGACGTTCCGGCTGGCTGAATTATTTAGCAAGGAGTTGGAAAAACACAACTTAAAACAACTTTTTACTGAAGTGGAGATGCCGCTGGTGCCGGTGCTGCTTGACATGGAAAAGAACGGCGTACTCCTTGATATAGATATCCTCAGCGATATGTCGCGGAACCTCGGTGAGCAGATAAGCGTACTGGAGGAGCGTATCTACAGCGAAGCTGGCGGAGAGTTCAATATCAATTCGCCGCAGCAGCTTGGCCGCGTTCTTTTCGATAAGCTGCAGCTGCCGACGAATCGACGCGGTAAAGCCAGGTATTCCACCGAGGCGTCGGTTCTTCAGGAACTCAGCCGGGAATTCCCCATCACGCGTGATGTTCTGGAGTACCGCCAGCTTACCAAACTAAAGTCGACCTATCTGGATGCGCTGCCCAATCTGGTCAATCCGAATACCGGAAGGGTTCACACCAGCTTTAACCAGACCCGAACGGTCACCGGACGCCTTTCCTCCAGCGACCCCAATATGCAGAATATCCCCGTAAGAGGCGAATTGGGTGGGCAGGTACGTCAGGCTTTTATCGCCCCGGAAGGCTGTCGCCTACTGGCCGGAGATTACTCGCAGATAGACCTCCGCGTGCTGGCTCACCTTTCGCAGGATGAAAATCTCCTTAAGGCTTTTAAACGAGATGAGGATATTCATGCGGCGACGGCCGCCCAGATATACGGCATTAAGTCCTCCGAAGTAACCTCGGATATGCGCCGCTTCGCCAAGACGGTGAATTTCGGCATTATCTACGGCATGAGTGAGTATGGACTGGAACAGGCGACCGAGCTTTCCCGCGAGGAAGCCGGAAAGTTTATCGCCGCTTACTTCGAGAAGTATCCCGGGGTCAGGAAATATTTCGACGCTACCCGGGAACAGGCCCGGCAGGGCGGATACGTTGAGACACTGCTGGGTAGAAGAAGATTTATTCCCGATATCAACTCGTCCAATCGTCAGGTCAGAGAGGCCGCCGAGCGTATGGCTATCAACATGCCGGTGCAGGGTACTTCCGCGGATATTATCAAGGTGGCGATGATTAACCTCTACCGCCAGATGAAAGAGAAAAAACTCAAGAGCAAGATGCTGCTCCAGGTCCATGACGAACTCATCTTTGAAGTGCCTGACGCTGAAATGGCAAAGATGTGTAAACTTGTTCCCGAGGTAATGTCGGCGGCGATCAAGCTCGCCATACCCCTCAAGGTAGATATTAAAGAGGGTAAGAACTGGGGAGAAATGAAATAGGCCATGCCGGAACTCCCTGAAGTAGAAACTATCAGGAACGAACTGCTGCCGTACGTCATCGGGCGTACGATTACCGGTGTTACCTTATTCTGGGAAAGGATAGTGCGTTCACCTTCGGTCGAGGAGTTCGTTTCTAAAGTAGTCGGACAGGAAATAACCGGTCTGACCCGACGTGGCAAATACCTTTTTTTCAATCTCAGCGGTGGCGAGCTGCTGGTAATGCACATGAAAATGACCGGCTCGCTCCTGATAGACCCGACCGACGACAGGTTTACCCGGGCTATTCTCTATCTGGATAACGGGTCGGCGCTCCATTTCTGGGACCCGCGCAAGTTCGGGGTGGTGTGGCTGGCAGAAGATGATAGCGATGTTTCCAGCAAGCTGGGACCCGAGCCGCTTGAGGACGAGTTTACCGTCGAGATTCTGACGCGGCTGCTGCAAAAACGGACGGCGCCGGTAAAACCGGTATTGCTTGACCAGTCGGTGATTGCCGGTATCGGCAACATGTACGCCGACGAAGCCTTGTTCGATTCTAAAATTCACCCTTTAAAGCCCGCGGGGAGTCTTTCCCGCGCCGAAGTAAAACGACTCCATGCTTCGATAGTAAAAGTATTGCGGAAAGCTCTTTATAAAAAGGGCGCCAGCGTACGGAATTATATCCGCCCCGACGGTAAACCGGGCACTGCCCACGACGAGTTTAATGTCGCCCACGGCGTTGGCAAGAACTGCCCCGATTGCGGTACGCCCATCCAGCGCATTGTGGTACGCGGACGCGGTACCTACCTCTGCCCGAACTGCCAGCGCTATTAATCGTCCCAGAATCGGAAGGGCGGGTATTCGTCGGTCATCAGTGAAGCGTAGGCTGCCACACGGTATGATCAACTCACGGTAATTCTGCAAGGGCTGAAGCGTAGGCATCGTATGCCTCTGTATTAAACAGCACGAACACAACCTCTTTGATAGAGGTGGACTGCCGTAGAAACGAAACGACTGTCTTGATGGCAATCCTTGATGCCTCTTCAACCGGATAACCGTAGACACCCGTGCTGATAGACGGGAAAGCGATACTTGACAGGTTGTTCTCGGCGGCAAGGTTCAGACTTTCGAAATAGGCGCTGGCCAGCAGGTCTGCCTCTCCCTGGTCGCCTCCACGCCATATAGGTCCGACGGTATGGATGACGTGCCCGGTCTTCATCTTCCCACCGGTGGTGATAACAGCCTGGCCGGTAGGCAGGCGTCCCTGCTTGGAGACTATTTTTTTACATTCCTCCAGTATGGCAGGCCCGCCCGCCCGATGAATCGCACCGTCCACTCCCCCTCCGCCCATCAGACCGGAGTTGGCGGCGTTGACTATCGCATCGGTAGTCATCGTGGTAATATCGCCCTTTGTAATGGAGAGTTTGGCTTCGTTGATGATCTTCTCGGGGTTATTATCCATACTATTCACCCCCTTATTAATTGTTGCTGGTAAGGTAATCGATTGCCCATTGAACAGCTTCTTCTCCGGTAACTTCTAACTCTATATCGGGCTCGATTCCCTGTCCTTCGATAAGATGTTGATTGGGCGTCAGCCAGCGTGAAATGGTGAGTAATATCGCCGAGCCGTCATTAAGCAGAATGAACTGGCCGACGCTTCCTTTACCGAAAGTTTTAGTGCCGGCAATAATAGCGCGGCCATAGTCCTGTAAAGCGCCCGCTAGTACCTCGCTGCCGCTGGCACTGGAACTATCCACCAACATGAGTATCGGCAGGTCAATCACCGGCGTGACCTCGACCCTGTTAGTGGGGTATACTTCGCCTTGGTTATCTTTGATATAGAGAATAACATCTTCGTCCAGGAAGTAGCTGGCAACTTCAACTACTACATCAAGTATGCCCCCCGGATTACCGCGAACATCAAGGATAATCCCCCTGGTTGTACTTTCATCGATGCCTTGCAGGATTTCTCCCATTTCTTGCCCCGTCCGCTGGGTAAATTCGGTAATGGTAATATGCGCAAAATCCCCTTTCATCTCCAGGCGCACACTGGCTACTTCCACTTTGTCTCTGATTATCTCGATTATAAAGGGTTCGCTCACTCCCTCCCGGGAAATGAGGAGTTCCAGGAGCGTTCCCTGAGGACCGCGTATTTTAAGTATCGCTTCGGCAAAGCTCATATTCTCGACCGGCTCGCCATCTATTTCCAGGATAATATCCCCGGCTTTTACTCCTGCTTTTTCCGCCGGTGAGTCAACTATCGGGGCGATTACCGATAAATTGCCTTCCTTCATCGTGATGTAAGCGCCGATACCTTCGAATGCTCCCTGGAAATCACTGGAATAAATCGTATATTCATCGGCGGTAAAAAAATAGCTATAGGGGTCGTCCAGCGCCTCCAGCATACCCTTGATGGCACCATGACTGAGCGTCTCGGTATTAATTTTATCACCCTCAACATATTCGGTGAGGATTTTGCTCCAGGCCTGGTTTATGATCGCAGGTCCTGTTCCCTGGCTGTAGGGGGCACCAAGACCAAACAATAAACCGGCGCTGAAAGACAGCCCTATAATCACCACCGTAGCTAAGATGATAATAACTCTATTTGTCTTTGACATGATGAAGATTCTCCCCTTTTGCAGAATAACAAGAATACACGCCTGCACCGGTTACTCTAATTAGGTCAGGTAAACCACAAATTGGTTAGCGGGCTCGTATTTATTCGACCACACAGACAATCCTATCCCGAGGGCGGTCTGGTATTGGGGGGCGGCGGATTTTTCATACCCAGGCGGAAATATTCTCCGCTGTCTTTACGCTTCCAGTTGACCGAAATCCGCTGTTGCGTCGGGTGCAACATGGTTATAGCCCCCGGGCGCGGACACTCTTCAATACAGCCGGCGCAATACCAGCATTCTTCAGGATAAACGACGATGGGTTGCTTCCCCTTTTCCGGGTTGGGCATCATAACGTCGGTGGGGCAAACGTCTACACAGAGGTTACAGCCGATGCAAATATCAGGATCAAACTCCACCGCTTTATTCGGCGTCGGGGGGTTAGGTATTATATATAATTTATCGCTCATTTCCTTTTACCTTTCCTTACTACATCGGTTTTGTCTTTAAATTCAGGCATAACGCTGGTAATTTTCCTCATAAGAGGCAGCGTAAGGTGCTTTCAGGTGGAAGTCCAGAGGTAGTTCACGAATAGCTACCTTATTATTCTCCTGTCGGATAGGTAATAGCTTATTCCATTCGGGTGGGTCCATCTCCGGGTAATCGAGTCGGTGGAAATCAAGAACGGAATTGCTGGCTTTGCGTTCAAGTGAGGACTTTATAGCCAATTCTCCCACTGATATAAGTGCCTGACATTCCAGCAAACGACCGAGTTCGTGGGGATTGGAGGCATAGGCAGATGCCAGCTCTGTTGTCTTGAGTTCATCGAGTAATCTCAGCCCCAGATTGAGTGTCATTTCATTTTTATGGCGACCGCAATAGTCACGCATGATTCTGGCTATGGCGGCATTAATTTCTTTCCAGCCGTTACCGCCTTTGTCCTGCTTTACTGCCGTGTAAGCCCGGTTTCTCTCGGCTTCGATTTGCTGACGGTCTACCAGCGGTTCCGGCGCTGTCCTGGCATATTCAGCCGCGTGTCTACCGGCATATCTTCCGGTGGTATGGGACTCACCGTGGCAACCACCCCCAAAGAGTGTACTGCCGGCACCTATATAGAGTCCTTCCAGATTGGTCCTGAGATTCCAGTCCACTAGGAAGCCGCCGCCACCGACCATCCGGACGTTGGGTGGGGTGTTGGGACCTCCTGCCCAGTAGCAGGAATTGAAATAACCTTCGAGCGGCATGACGGGTGTCTGGAAGAGGTCTTTATCCGGGTCAAATCCGGCTTTAGTCATAGTATCGTATATCGGTATGCGGGTCTTTCCCTCATTACCCACCATCATACCGAAGATAATCCTGCGTTCGTGTTCCGAGAGGAGAGAAAGGTCAGCGTAAAGCGGTAGTTTAAACTCACCTTTACGTATACGTTCCGGGATATCCGGAGGGATATCATTGAGGCGGTATTCCTGATTGGTCCGTGAAATTCCTATACCGATACCTAACTGGAATCGTTGACCTTCCTGCGGGATAAAGCGGTCTTCTACGGTTTTCAACTCCCGACCGAAGGGGTCAACCCAGGGGAGTTCTTTACCATCGGCATCGACTATGGGCGTGCCGTGGTAGGTATTACTGGCATTTCCCATGCTGTAAGGTGCATAACCCAAACCCGTCAGTCTGCCCTGCTCCGAGGCTTCCATACAGACGAATTCGGCGCCGGCGTTCCAGCCGATTGCCTGGCCGACCCCGGCGCTGTTCATATCAGCCATGGCAGCCGAGGCGGTCAATTCCGGAGCAAACAGCGAGAGGCGCCCGGCGCCACCGGTAGCGATAACGGTAGCTTTCGACCGGAAAACATAGAACTCGCCGGTACGGGTATCCACGGCGGTAGCCCCGATAATCCTGCCGCCTTGTTTACCTCCTTCATTAAGAAGGCCGGTGACCATCATCCGGTTATAAATATCCACACCGACCCGCCTGGCCTCTTCGTAGACCTTAACCTTAATATCGTATCCCCAGATGCGGAGAATGTGCTTACTCTGGTAATCGTAGGCGAACATGAGCCTGGTTTTTTCATCGCGGAAATTGGCGCCTTTGAACTCGTCACGTACATCCCTGATTTGGATGCCCATCTTCTCGCATTCGAGGAGGGTATCCCAGCTCTCCTTGGTGATGATGTAGCGGACATTACCGCCGGTCCAGCCCTGCATACTGTCGTAGCATCCCAGGGTGTAATCCTCCGGGGTGACTTTGGAGCACGGATTGGTAACGGCGCCATGCCAGTGGTCGACCCCGGCGCCGCCCGAGCCGCTTCTTTTGGCGTGACCTCTTTCGGCAACGGCAACTTTAACACCTTTCTTCACGGCATTGATGGCTGCCTGAAGTCCGGCGACCCCGCCACCGATGACCAATACGTCCGTCACGACCTCATTAACCTTATTGTAATCCACGGGGTAGGGCCATTCGGGCAGCTGGCCGGTTGCCTGTATATATTCGTGCCAAATACTCATTCCATAACCTCCCGTTGCTTTAGTCGAGTCAAGTAAACCTGTAAGCCGAGTTCTGTGCTCCGGTTTAACGGAGTGGTGACCATCTATCTAGCCCTGATGTTGCCATCAGGGTCAAGCGACCAACCCGGG
>CAZCZJ010000097.1:0-8233 GCA_964503235.1 uncultured Dehalococcoidaceae bacterium
TCACCATGTAAACAACCCTTTCGCAGATATTGGTTACCCGGTCGGCACTACGCTCCAGGTTATGGGCTACCCATATAAGACGCGTAGCGCGCGTGATGGTTTTCGGGTCTTCGGCCATGAACGTAAGCAGCTCGCGGAATACCTGGTCGTAAAGGTTATCAACCTCATTATCTTCAGTAACGATTTGCTTGGCGGCATCGGCATCGCGGTTTATCAATGCGTCCAGGCTTCGGTGCAGCATGTCGCTTGCCTTTTCAGCCATACGGGGTATGTCGATAAGTGGTTTCAACGGTGGCTCATCACCGATCATTACCACGATTTTAGCGATACCTTCGGCATGGTCACCGATTCGCTCTATCTCGGTAATTATATTCAGGACGCAGATAATAGCGCGCAGGTCGCCGGCCATGGGCTGCTGAGTAGCAATAAGCTGCACGCACTTCTCCTCTATGGTAAACCGTTTTTTATTTACTTTCAGGTCTTCAGCTATCACCCCGTGCGCCTTGTCCAGGTCTCTCTCTTTCAATGCTTCAATAGAACGGCTGATGGCTTTTTCCACCATACTGCCCATGGCGAGAACATCGTTTTGGATTTCCCGCAGTCTCTTATGAAAGGCTGTCCTTATTTCCATTTTGTTACCTCCATACCGCTTTAGCCGAAGCGACCGGTGATATAGTCTTCGGTGCGTTTGTCTTCAGGATTGGTAAATAACTTCTCCGTTGGTCCGTATTCTACCAGTATTCCCGCCCTGTCATCCTCCATCATGAAGAAAGCCGACATATCCGAGGCACGCGCCGCCTGCTGCATATTATGAGTGACGATTACAATGGTGTAGTTCTCCGCCAGGCTTCTCATCAGGTCCTCGATTCTCAGCGTGGCTATCGGGTCCAGAGCGCTGCAGGGTTCGTCCATTAAGATGACCTCCGGTTCTACTGCCAGAACGCGGGCGATGCAAAGTCTTTGCTGCTGCCCTCCGGAAAGAGCCAGAGCCGATTGTCCCAGCTTATCTTCAACTTCGTCCCAGAGCGCCGCCTGTTTCAGACTTTTTTCAACTATATCCTCAAGCTCCATACGGTTTTTCCTGCCGTGTCTCTTCGGACCGAAAGCGACATTTTCAAAAACAGACATGGGGAAGGGATTGGGTTTCTGAAAGACCATTCCCACCCTTTTACGCAGTTCCACCACGTCGATATCCTTATCATAAATATTCACGCCGTCAAGCTCAACACTGCCTTCAACCCTGACGCCCGTAATCAGGTCATTCATGCGGTTGAAGAGACGTAAGAAGGTGGACTTGCCGCAACCGGAAGGCCCGATAATCGCCGTGATGGCGTTTTCCAGAATGTCCAGAGTAATATTGCGTAATGCCTGGAAGTCCCCGTAATAAAGGCTAAGGTCTCTGGTGCTTATTCGAATTTCATCGCTAATAGGCGCTTTTTTATCCGTTAATTCTAAATTAATACTCATGTACTGTACCTCCGTTTGCGGGCACGCAGCCGTATAATGGTGGCGAGAACGTTAAAGGAAAGCACGACCACCAGTAATACGAGGGCTACGCCCCATATTGTTGTCTTGGATATCCCGGGAACGTGTGCCGCCACGGTGTAAAGATGATAAGGTAGCGCCATAAATTGGTCAAGGGGGGACTGCGGCAGGCCCGGGAGGAAAAACGCCGCTCCAACTACCAGTATCGGTGCAGTCTCACCGGCAGCGCGACTCATCGCCAGGACAGCTCCGGTGATAATGCCCGGTCTGGCTTGAGGCAGTACCACATTCCAGATTGTCTGCCAACGGGTAGCACCCACCGCCAGGCTTCCTTCACGGTATTCCCTGGGAACGGTCAGAATCGCTTCACGCGAGGTGGTGACCGTCATGGCCAATGCCTGGCAGGCTAAAGTCAGACTGGCGGCCAGCAGCGACATACCGAAGTGAAACATCAATACGAACACTCCCAGACCGAAAAGCCCGTAAACGATACTGGGCACTCCTGCCAGGTTCACGATAGCCAAATTAACCGTGCGGGTCAGCCAGTTATCACGGGCATACTCGCTCAGGTAGATTCCCGCCAGTATACCCAGCGGCAGCGCCACGATTATCGTCCCCAACATAAGGTAAAAGGTACCCACGATAGCCGGGAAAATGCCACCAGCTTTACCTGCCTGCATCGGTGACTGGCTTAAGAATTCCCAGGTAATTGCGCCCGCTCCGTTAACTACTATCTGAACGATAATGACGATAACCGGTATGACGACGATGGCGGTAGCCGCGATAAGCAGCGTAAAAGCCATCCGCTGTGATATCTGCCTTGGTGATATCGATGTTTTCATGACTACCTCTGGAATTTCCTTTTCTGCCGCTCCAGCACGCGGTCGGCAACAAGATTAACGAATAAAGTAAGTACGAATAAAATTAAGCCGATGGCAAAAAGCGCCTGGTATTGCAATCCACCCCGCACCGCATTGCCGATACCCGAAGCGATAGCCGCCGTCATCGGCATCATGGGTTCCGTCGGGGAAACGGGCACCGCCAGAGCTCCACCAGCCACCATGAGCACCGTCATTGTCTCGCCGATGGCGCGTCCCACCCCCAGCATCACCGCCGCCGTAATCCCGGAGAGAGCCCCAGGTATGCAGACATGCCATATGGTCTCCCATTTCGTCGCCCCCAGAGCGTAGGATGCCTGCCGGAACTCGTCGGGGACGGCGCGCAGCGCGTCCTCGGAAACGCTGATGATTATAGGTAAACTCATAAAAGCCAGCATTATACCGGCGGTTAGACCGGACAGACCGGTGGGAAGGTTGAAGGCACTCTGCACCAGCGGCGAAAGCAGTATCAGGCCGATAAAGCCCATGACTACAGAAGGAAAACCCGCCAGCAACTCGATGACGGGTTTAACGGTTTCCCTGAGCTTATCCGGAGCTACCTCGGAAAGGTAGGCAGCACAGGCAATACCGATGGGTACGGAAATGGCGGTGGCGACGATAGTTACCCACAGGGTAGCTACAAAGAAGGGCATGATGCCGAAAGTCGGCGGTTCGGAGACAGGATACCAGTGCGTGCCGAAGAAGAACTCCCACGGCGGTGTATCGAAGAAAATGGGCAAACCCTCTTTAAGCAGCAGGATAATAATGCCCAGCAGGACAACGATAGTCAGCAGTCCGGCCAGGTAAATCCAGCCCTCGATAAACCTCTCGCCCAAACGCCACCGCCGTCCCAGCCCGCTGGCTAGTACGGCAGCAGCTTCAGCATCAGTATCTCTTTGCTTTTGCTTCATTACTCGGTTTTATTCTATTACTTCAACGGCACATAGCCAACTTCGGTAACTTTAGCCTGTCCCTCAGCAGAGAGACAGTAGTCAATAAATGCCTTGATTATTCCCGTCGGCTCCCCGTTGGTGTAGTACAGGAGCGGCCGGGCGATGGGATAGGTGCCATCCAGCGCCGTGGCTACGCTGGGTAAAACCCCGGCATCGTCGGCGGTCCTCTTGATGGCCAGCGGTTTTACCTCGTCGATAAGATATCCTAGGCCGGGGTAGAAGATGGCGTTGGGATTCTTGGCAACCTCGGAAACGCCTTCCCCGGTGGACGGCAGTAGTAATATCTTGGACCCGTATTCCAGAGATTTATCCTCCGTAGGCAGTCCCAGCATCTGCACCACGTGTTCTTTAAAGAAAACGTGAGTGCCCGAGTTGGTATCGCGTGCAATCGCCACGATAGGCGCGTCGTTACCACCGACCTCCTTCCAGTTGGTAATCTCGCCGGTATAGATGGCGGATAGCTGGGCTATCGTCAACTCCGAGACCAGATTAGCCGGGTTTACCACCACCAAGAGGGCGTCCGTGGCTACCTGTACTTCGTAAGGCTCCACTCCATTGGCTTTCGCCTGGTCAATCTCCGTTGGTCTGATGGTACGCGAAGCCTGGCAGATGTCCGTGGTACTGTTTATCAGGGCGGCGATGCCGACTCCCGACCCCGGACCGCTGACGGCAATACTAACCTTCGGGTGCATATTGGTAAACTCTTCAGCCCAGACTGTTGTCAGCGGCGTTACCGTATTCGAGCCGACAATATTAAACGAGCCGGATAGTTCCGTGCCGTTAGCCGGTGTCGTGGTATCTGTAGAACCATCACCACACCCGCTAATGAACGTAACTACAGCTATCAATGTGAGTAAGGGGATTATGAACCATTTTGTTGACTTTTTAATTTGCAATTTTTCCTCCTGATTTTCTTGCTCTATGCATGAACAGCGGCTTTGTCGCTGATAAAAAAGCCTTAAATTTCTTTCTACACTCATCTATTTACAGAATAGAGGATGCAGTTTAAAGACGAATTAAGGCGATGTTAAGATTGTGTTAAATTATTACTTATTTATTCGGCATCAACGGAAGGCTGAAACTGAAAGTTGCCCCCTTTCCCTCCTCGCTCCGAACCCGGATTTCACCCCCGTGAGATTCCACTACATGTTTGGCGATGGCCAGCCCGATACCCGAGCCCTGACCGGCCCGCGACTTATCCGCTTTGTAGAAGCGCTCGAATATATGAGGCAAATCCTCGCCGGCAATACCTGTCCCGGTATCCGATACCTCCACAATAACCGAGTCATCAGACGATTCAGTCCTAATTTTAATACTTCCCCCGGGACGATTGAATTTTATAGCGTTGTGAATCAGATTGACCATCACCTGCCGGAGGCGGTCTTTATCCGCGGGGACAGCCGGCAGGTCATTCGCCAGTGCCGTCTCCAGAGATAGTTTCTGTCTTTCTGCCTGTGGTTTGAGCTGGGCTACAGCCTCTTCAATCAGTCCGTTGAGCTCTACAGGTTCTAGTTTGAGTTCAGCTTTACCGGTTTCGATGCGTGACAGTTCGGTTAATTCGGCGACCAGCTGTGTCATTCTATCGACCTCAACCTCAATTCTGGACAGGAAGTCCTCGGTCACCTCTCTGTCATCAACGGCACCATCCTGCAACGTTTCCACCATCGCCTTTAGCCCGGCCAGCGGCGTTCTGAACTCATGGGATATGTTACCCACCATCTCCCGCCGCATGGTCTGCAGGCTTCTGACCTCGGTCAGGTCCTGAATCAGAAGCAACGCTCCACCCGGTCTGTCATCAGCAAAAGGAATGGCAATTACCCGGAGAAACCGGTTTGATATACTCGACTCGAACTGGGAAATCTGCTCCCGACCCGTTTCCAGGCACATGTTTAAAAGCTCGTTAAACTCAAACTCGCGTACTACTTCTATAAGAGGTCTGCCTTCGGTGTCTTTATCTCCAATATTTAAGAGACTCCGGGCGGCATTATTGGTCAGGATGATATTCCCTTCGGTATCGGTCAACAGGACACCATCAGCCATGTTATCGAGGATGCCTGACAGCCGTGCCTTATCCTCTGAGACCGTGGCTAACATCTCTTTTAGCTTCGAAGACATTTCGTTAAAGGCGTGAGCAAGTTGCCCGGACTCGTCTTTGGTACCCACCGATATCTTATGACCGAATTCGCCGGAGGCTATCTCCCGGGAAGCCCGCGTAAGCTCCCGGATGGGACGTGTTGTCACCCTGGTAATAAACCACGCTGCCAGGATGACAAGTACTGCCGTTATTACCATAGCGATAATGATAATTACAATAATGCTGTTCACGGAGCTTTCAACCTGAGTAAGCGGCAGGGCGACTCTGGCGATACCTATTATCTCGCTCTCACCTGTGATAGGAACAGCGACATACATCATCTGCGTTCCCAGGGTGGTGCTGTAGCGGGTGCTTTCCCCAATGCCTGTAGCCAGGGCGTCTTTGACCTCGGGACGGGCGGCGTGGTTTTCCATCGCTGCGGGGTCTTCGTTGGAGTCGCCGAGTACCGTGCCGTCCAAGGCGATTATGGTTATTCTTGCGTCGATCTGGCTTCCAAGGTTCTTTGCCAAAGGATCGAGGTCACTTCCGCCTTCTTGACCGTAAAAACCGGGGAGGCTGGCTTCGGCGGTAATTTTAGCTTCGTTTTCCAGCTGGGTACGCAGGGTGGTAAGCTGATTACTCCTTACGGAACTGGTCAGGTACGCACCCAGAACCGCCATACTTACAATAACAAGCAGCACAAACCAGATAGTGATACGCCATTGAATACTTCGGAACAATTTCAGCCTTCCAATTTATAACCTGTTCCCCTGACAGTAATTAAATACTCGGGTTTTTGTGGGTTGGTTTCGATTTTTTGTCTCAACCAGCGGATATGTACGTCCACCGTACGGGTACCACCGGCATAGTCGTAGCCCCACACCTTTTCCAGAAGCTGCTCGCGATTAAAAACGAAACCTTTGTTCCTGGCAAGGAAAGCCAGCAGATCAAACTCCTTTGGGGTAAGATCCAACGATGTTTCTCTTAGTAAGACCCTGTGTCGGGCAGGGTCAATCTCAAGGTCTTTTATTCTCAACACGGCCGTCTCATCAGTTGACCCGGGTACGGTCATCCTGGTACGTCGGAGCATAGCCCGCACGCGGGCAAGCAGCTCTCTCATGCTAAAGGGCTTGGTCATATAATCATCAGCCCCGATTTCCAGTCCGACAATTTTATCAGTCTCTCCAGCCTTAGCGGTCAACATCAAGATGGGGACAGTCATCTCCTTTCGTAAAATACGGCATACTTCAAAGCCGTTCATTACGGGCAACATAACATCGAGGATAATAAGGTCGGGTTTTTCTTTCCGAGCGGTTTCCACAGCCTCCCCACCATCAACAGCCGTGACGACATCATAGCCGTCTTTCTGAAGATTGTATTTTAATGTGGCCAGCAGGTTAAAGTCATCTTCTACAATTGCAATCTTATCCGTAGTCATATCCCTGATGCTAGTATAGAGCTAACAGGAAGGATTATCAAAGGGCACACTTAGCTACGAAAATCATACGAAAGCTAATGTGCAGATAAAAAAGAAGTCATTTTGGTTATGGCAATTATACACCCATTTTTGACTATCAACAAGACATAACCTTTTTGGAGTATCTTAGAAATTGGACTCAGAACAAGCTGAAGGTAAACAATTTCACGTTTTAGTATATGGAATAACTAACGGAGATGGCTCCGGCTACAATAGAAAGAACGGTGTGCAGCTTAACACCAAATCTAAAGTAGAAGGAGCCATCATAAATGAAGAATACCGCAGCCAGGAAGCTAAAGCAAGTACCTGAGGGATATTTGATCATAGGAGTTGACCCCCACAAGAAGAAGCATGCCGCGGTGGCCATTACGCAGGACTTCACCCTCCGCGACAGATTCAAGTTTGACAACACCAGGGAGGGGCTCGAATTCCTGCTGCGACGAGTCAGGGCAGAAATGGTGAAATCCGATTGCCGGGGTGTTATGTTCGCGATTGAGACGGGAGGCCACTACTGGCGAAATGTGGCGTACTACCTTGATGAGCGGGGCATTCCCTTCCGTTTCATCAACCAATATACCTTGAAGCGGAGACGGGAAGGGAAGGATTTGAATCGTAGAAAGAATGACTATCGTGACAGCGAGGTGGCGGCGCAGCTCTTGTGTACCGGGGAGTTTGTTGAGAGTGTCATCCCCCAGGGTGTTTATGCAGAGCTCCGTACCGCCCATAATACCTACCGCCGGCTGGTCAAAGAAAGGACCAGAATAACCAACCTGTTAAAAGGGCTGCTGGACGGTCTTTTCCCCGAGTTCACCCAGGTCTTTAAAGACCCTTGTGGGCTGACAGCCCTCAGTGTGCTCTCCACCTGTTCTATCCCTGGGGTGATTGCCGGGATGACAGAAGATGAATTTGTGGCTACAATCGAAGCAAAACACCATGGGCGACTTATGCGGAAGAAACTGATGGCACTCCATTACGCGGTGAGATCATCAATTGGTATTGCGGCGGGCGCCAAATCGGTATCGTCCGAGATTTCATTTTTGGTAGAGAAACTCGAGCTCATTAGACGACACATTCGTATCATAGAGCGAACGCTGGTCAGACTGGTGGACGAAACGGAAGAAGGGAAATATCTGCTCTCGATAAGGGGGCTTAATTATATTGCTGTAGCCGGGTTACTGGCCAAGCTCGGTTGTTTCAAAGCATACCGGGGAGCCAAACAGATGATTAAGATGGCTGGCAGTAACCCGACCGAATCGGAATCAGCCGGGAAGAAAAAATCACGAACTCCGATGAGTAAGCAGGGGCGCCCGGTACTGAGATACTGCGCATGGACGTCGGTCATCCCGATGCTGCGATTCAACTCTGA
>CAZCZJ010000098.1:0-8078 GCA_964503235.1 uncultured Dehalococcoidaceae bacterium
TTAGCGTCGATGACGCGGACGCACTTGCCGGTATCGATGGAGCTGCCGCCGCCGATAGCGACGACGCCGTCGCACTGGCCCTCTTTGAACATCTTATAGGCTGCCATTATCTCATGGTCCTTGGGATTGGAAGTAACTTTATCGTAGATTTCCGTAGCTACGCCGGCGTGGCCAATAACCCCCTTGATTTCCTCGACGATTCCGGTCCCTTTGAGTCCCGAGGTCACGATGAGGGCTTTTTTCATGCCAGCGGCTTTACATTCATCGCCGATGGTCTGATGGGCTCCCCAGCCCAGGGCTATCCTGGGAATGGGATTGGTATAAACGATGGGAAACTCAAATATCTCCTTATTAATCATTTTATTCCTCCTTCTTTGATTCTTTAACCAATTGAGTTATTTTAGTAAAAATCATCAAGAGACCCGCAGCAGTACCTTGATATTGGATTCCTTGTTATTGAGTAATTGCTCAAATCCCTCAACCACAGCATCTTCCAGGGGGACGGTGGCGGTAATCATGGGGGTAGGGTCGATTCTGCCGTCGGCCATTAGCTCGATAGCTGTTTTGCCCTCGTCGATGTAAATCGAGTTGCCGACCATCGTACGCTCGGTGAACATGAGAGTGTTGAAGTCAATCATGCCGGGTTTATCGAAAACGCCGACGATTACGGCGGTACCGTGACGGCGGGTGAGATTCACCGCCAGCTGGGGAGTATCGGGATTGCCAACGCATTCGAGGGCGATATCCGCGCCTATACCGTCGGTGAGTTTTGTTAATCGCTCTACCGGGTCGCCATCGTCGAGATATATCACTTCCGCAGCGCCCATCTTCCTGCCGAGCTCGCCCCG
This sequence comes from uncultured Dehalococcoidaceae bacterium, assembly GCA_964503235.1. Taxonomy (GTDB): domain Bacteria; phylum Chloroflexota; class Dehalococcoidia; order Dehalococcoidales; family RBG-16-60-22; genus W425. The sequence goes on from CAZCZJ010000098.1 coordinate 849, forward strand.
TCCCTTGTGCTTGGCGATAAGATAGACCGCCGCAGCCCCGGCTACGCGAGCGGCCAGAACGGCGCAGAGACCGATGGTGCCGTCGCCGACGACAGCCACCGTGTCGCCGACCTGAACTCGGCCTTGATGAACAGCGTGGAGAGCTACGGCTAAAGGTTCCACCATGGCACCGGCTTCATCGGATACCGATTCCGGCAGCCGATAGCAGGCATAGGCGGGGATTACGAAATACTCCGCCATGCAGCCCTCGGTTAAAAGTCCGGTGAACCCCAGATTCAGGCAGGTATTATAATAGCCCTGTTTACAGCAGTAGCATTCGCCGCAGTACCAGTAGCCCACCCCGCTGACTCGGTCGCCAATGCTGAAACCGCCCACTCCTTCACCCAACGCCACCACGTGCCCGACGAACTCATGCCCCACGGTCAGGGGCACTTTATCGGCGGGTATCATGACGGGGCCATTGGCGTATTCGGTCATATCCGTGCCGCAGATACCGACCAGAGATACCTTAATCTTGAGCTGTCCCGGAGCGGGAGAGGGCTCGGGGATGTCCTCATAGCGAAGGTCTTTTCGGCCGTGCCAGCGCAACGCTTTCATAAAGAAATATCCTTAACAATTACTTTCTTTGGAGATAGCCCACGTAATTATTCAAGACTGCATGGAGTTTGTCAAGGACGGGGGTGGGGATCGGGGTGTATTATTATGCTTCTGTTAATCCTATTAATGAAATGGCTTTATATATTGAGTATGTATATTTCATTATTCTATACAGGTCTGCGCTAAAAAGGTATAAAGTGTTTCACTAAAGGCCAGGTTGTTTATCCGGCTTCATACCCAGGAATACGTGCGTCCCCATGGGGGGATAGTAGTCCGCTTTATATTCGGCGATACGCGCGGTGAATCCGGCATCGTTAATCAATCGTAGCCATTTATCGTTGCTGAAAAGACCCATCGCGTGATGGTCTCTCTGGCAGGTTACGTTCTGTCCGTCTCTCATCAGGTAGACCATTTCCATAATATAGGTGGAATCGTCAGGGTCCGGGTCCCACACCCAATTCAGGTAACGCAAACCCCTATCGCCCTCGTCCTTGCCGCCGTGACTCGTCGAGGGCTGGAAGGTTTCGCGGGTGTAGTCGGGCGCGAATAAAGCGACACCACCGGACAGACAATGGATAAAGGCAGTCTCGATAGCCTGAGCCAAGTCGTCCTCGGTGGTCAGATAGCTGACAGCATCATGGATAAATACGGCGTCGAACTGCCGGTCAAGTCGCACATTCCTCATGTCGCCCGGGATATGTTCACACTCGGGATTAAGACCGCGGCTGATATCCAGCATGGATTCGGCTAAATCAACCAGAGTCATCCGACAATGATGCTTGAGATAGGAGGCATTATTACCGCCGCCGCTGCCCAGCTCCAGTACCGTTCGAACGGGCCTGCGGCTGCCTTTTATAATCATTTCCCGATAGAAAGCCGCTCCACTGGCATAGTTTTCCGGGGGCGTCAGCAGGTAAAACCATTCCGCCAGGTCGCGGTAGAGCCGCGGTAAATTTTCCTCACCGTCAAGGGGTGACATCTGCGATTTCTCCTCTCCGAAATCCGTAAAGATACGAGTCTATTGATAATACCTTTTCCGTAATTTGAAATCAAACAAATGAATTCAAACAAAAAACACACCTAAATATAGCCTAATTTTAACATTTTATGTCTAGTATATGTATAAATAACTTTATACACATTTGGGACTAAAGGTTTTAATATCGTGTTACTAAAGGACTATTTACGCATCCCCCCTAGCAAACGAGAATGTTATTAGGGAAATTGGGTAAAAATTAATAGATATAGTTATATTCTCTAAATAAATGCGCGTAATTTCTTTGGAGAAGCGAATACGGGTATGGAAATGAAGAGCGAAAAGGGATTTACGTTGATTGAGTCCGTAGTGGCTCTGGCATTGATGAGCATCATTTGCGTGTCTTTTCTCAGCGGACTGGCGACCACATCGTCATCGCGCGCTCTGGCCGAGGAGAGAGTATCGGCTAAAATCCTGGCCGAAGCCCAGATGGAAAATATAAAAAAGCAGGCATATACCGATAACTACACTCTGCTAACTCTAGACGGATATGACGGTTATTCCACCAATCTTACCGTTGAAGATTTCTACTACAACCTTCAAAAAGTTACGGTCACAATATACCACCACGAGGACGAGGTATTCTCTTTAGAGAGTTTTAAGGTAAAACGCAGGGGAGCATCATAGAGGTATTGTTATGTTTAACCGCGGACTGAGATGGTTAAAAAAGAATCAAAGCGGTTTTACGCTGATAGAGTTATCGGTGTCCATAGCGATTATAGGAGCAATAACCCTGGGGGCAACGGTAGCCAATGCCCAGATAATCAATCAGACAGCCAGGAACAGCGATTTTACCACGGCCAGTCGCCAGGCACTTAATGCCGTACACTGGATAAGCCGCGACGCCCAGATGTCTCATTCGATTAACGGCACGGCAGGTTTCCCGCTTTCCGATAATCTCACCATGTCATGGATAGAGTGGGACAACAGCCAGCACACGGCCATATATTATCTTCAAAACAACCAGCTCCGCCGCAGCTATACGGTGGTGGTTGACGGTGTTCCCAGCCCTACCGAGGTAACGTTAATAGCCGAATATATTAACGGTGATGCAGGTTTAACCAACTGCACAACTGCCGACGGTACCCTGACAATAAAAATTACCAGCAGTGTCGGGGAGAACGAAAAGATAGTGAACTTTACCAAGGAAGCCAATATCTCGTCGAGGCCAAATATCTAAAAACGGAGTTGGTGTAATGATGGGAAAATATATAAAAAAAATAGCTGCCAGGTTTTCTAACGATGAAACAGGAATGGCTTTAATTATCGTTCTGGTTTTATTGCTTCTTGGGGGTATCACCATCGTACCGGTCCTGGCGCAAATCAATGACGCTTTAAAGTCGGGTGTACAGTACGAAAATAAATCCAAAGAGCTCTACACGGCCGACTCCGGAGTGGAGGACGGTCTGTGGCGGATAAAATACGACTCTATGGGACCGGGTTATGACGCCTACAACTACCGTGATACCTTTCCCTACGAGACGGAGCTTATAAACGGGCTGACGGCTAACGTTACCATCAGGAATGTCTGGTTTCCCAGTAACTACAACCCGCCACCGCTCCCGGCTGATGCCAGAGATATAATCGAATCAGAGAAGCTGGTGGTTACCGGCACGGCTACTGCCAGTAACATCAATCCCTATAGCGTGAGTATAAAGTTCACGCCCGACCCGGGCGATAATCTTACGGTAAAATCACTCGGGGTATGGCTGCCGCAGGGATTCGATTACATCTCCGGCAACTGCAGCTTAATCGGCGGACCTTTTGATGAGTGGACCCCGGATTATATAGACTGGGATGTTGATGCTCCCGGCGGTTCCACCGTGGTCTGGGGGTATTATCCACCCTACCCGTGCTTTACGGACTTTCCCGATGTTGACTCCGAGGCTACTCCGATGACATTTGATTTTACTTTCGGATATACGCCCCCGGCGGCAAACCCCACTGCGTTGCCCACCGCCATTGCCTGGATAACCACCGATATGACGCAGGGCGAATTCGGCTTTACCAATCCCAACGACGTGCCCCTCTCCTGGGACGTCGACACCCGTTACTATGAAATTCTCTCAAATGTTGATGATACTTACATTCAGGCTTTTACTTCCAAGTGTGCACTGCGGCAGATGGGGGACGCCATGTCCGGGGATTACGTTGCCATCGGCGGTTCTCTGTTATCAGATGATAATGGTGACGGCATGGGAATACGTGAAGCCTGGCATACCCCCAGCTCTTTCAACCTGAATACCGTACCTGAAGACGCCGACGTTATTGCCGCCTACCTCTACTGGGCAGGCTGGCGTAACGAAGCATCAAAGGCAACCCTGCTGGAAGATTCTTGCAGCAATATAGATACGTACTGGTCGTACAGCAGCCCGACCGGCTGGGAAGAGGATTCAAATGAGTATAAAGGCCATTACTATGGTGACGGCAATGACTCCAGGCTGCTTACCCTTAAAAACGATATGGACCTGTCTTCCTACGCACCGGGGTCGATAATTGTTACCTGGGAACAGGGCAGCGAGGTCAACGCTGTTATTTTTGCAGATAGCTGCGACAACTTTGATAACTGGGATAACGGCGGCGCCTGGGCTGCTATCGGTAGTTTCAGAGGTCATTCCACGGCAGCGGATAGTAGCTCAACCCGGTGGCTGACGCTGAAAGACGGTGAGGCCGACCTGAGTGGCTACTCAGCCGGTGAGGCATTTATCTCCTGGGACAGGTGGGAGGAAGATAACCTCGATAATGGTGATAGTCTCTGGTATGCTTTCTCATCCGATAACGGTTCCCACTGGAGCCCATACACCCGGGTCTTCCGGAACGATTTCTCCGGTGTTGTACACGATAGCATAGAAATCCCGAGTGCGTACCTGACCAACGGATTCAAGGCGAGACTAATGTTTTACGGCTTCAGCGATTGGAACGATAATCTTTACCTCGATAATATTGAAATTTCGGGCACCGGCAGCTTAGATTCATCAGACGGACTTGATTTTGCATTTTCCGGTGACGACGGCGCTTCCTGGAGCAATTATGTCGAAGCTTTCCGCGGTGACCAGGGAAGTTTCATGAGGGAATTTGTCTATGTTGTTCCCGATGAGTATACTACCAGCGATTTCAAGTTCAGGTTTAAAGTAGTCGGCTGCGAAGAATCCGGGGAAAAAGTATGCGTCGATAACCTAAATATAATCAATCTGCCGGTAGATACAGAAATAACGTTTAAGATAGACGGCGAGCAGGTGTATTTCTACGGCAGCGATCCTGCTTCGGGTCCATCTCCGTTAACGTCCGGGCGTTCTTACGTTATGCTCAACACCATGTGGGGCGCTCCGGAAGGTTTCTCCTACATGTGTACGCGGGACGTTACCGCCATAGTGAAAAAATATCCTATAGACCTGGGTGAAGAGAACCATCCCGGTAACGCAGTATACACCGTCGACGGCGTATCGGCTGATGCCAATAATAATTTCTCTTTTGCGGGCTGGTCGCTCATCGTAGTTTACGCCAGCCCGGATACAGCGGGGCACTATATCTATATCCGGGATGATAACTTCGCCTTTCATCCGGGTGACGATGAGTTCCTTAGCCTGGACTTCGACGATGACGGCAATCCGGGCGGCGACATCACCAACTTCATCGTTCCGGAACCGATTACGGACCAGTACGGCATCGTTATCGAGACCGTAGCCGCCAAGGTAACCTGCTTCGTGGCCGAGGGTGATGGTTTCGGTACATCATCGATAGAAATTACCGGCCAGCAATCCGGACTTACTAAAGAACTCTGGAATCCCTCAAGTCCCGATCCGGACGTCTGGAACGGAGAGTCCTACCCGGGGACATACCAAGAGGGCGTGGATATCGATACCTTCGAGCTCCTCTGGGCTGATAATATTTTAACGCCGGATGACACTGTACTACACGTAGATATGTTTTCCTATAATGATGCCTGGAACCTGGTGTACTTCATCATATCCGTGCGCAGCGAGACAACAACGGGTGGCACGTCGCATTACGTGATATACGGATAGTCAGACCGGGGTATTCCCCCAAATAGACTCAAACGGCGCTGGTACGGAACCGCCATATAGCTATGGCTCCGAAGATAACGGTAAATACCACCAGCGCCAGCATCTCCGGGACAACAGCTCCAAAATCGGCGCCAAAGAGCATCAGCTTGTTAAAACCGGTGTTGGCCCAGGCATGAGGGCTGATTTTGGCGACCGTCTGCAGCCATTTGGGCAGAATAAACAGTGGCCACCAGCAGCCTCCCAGAGGGGCAAGGATAAGGGCCGTTACCGTAGCCAGAGAACTGGCGCTGCGCTGTGTCTTAGCCAGGGTTGCCAGCATCACGGCAAAAGCCGATGACATTATCACCATAAGGATTGAGAGGATAATTACCGCCAGCGGAGAATGCCCGAGGTCGACTTTGAAAATCAGAATACCGGCTACCCAGAATATCAATATCTGGATGAGCCCTCTGACCGCCGTACCGGTAAATACACCGCCTAAAATGGTAGATTTCCTAACCGAGCTTGCCAGCAGCCGCTCCAAGGTGTTATTTTGCCGCTCGCGTACGATAGTCTCGGCGGTTACCGCCGCGCCGAAGAAGACAAACATCACCAAATAGCCGGGAATAACGTAATCAGCGGGATTGCCCGCCTCGACATCACCCACTTTCTCGATATCGAACCCTATGAAAGACCGCTGCCCGGCCGAAATCTCCGATAGTATCTTCTGGACAGCCCGATTGATACTTTCATCATCAGGTGAAATTATACCGCCTTCAATGAGTAGCGATATACCGGCATTGACGATGACCTGTTCCGTACCGACCTGCGAAGCGATAGCCGCGGCTATGCCGTTGAGGGCGGCTCTATCATAGACAGCTCCGGAGTCGGTAACCACCTCAAGCTGAGCACCCGACCCCGTTTCAATGCCAACGGTAAAGTCTGCCGGGAAGGCGATGAAACCGGACAGCTCGCCGTTTTCCACCGCCGTATAAGCTTCATTATAATCTTTGTCCCAAACAATCACCGGGTCGCCGGGCTGAAGCAGAGACTCGTCTTTAGTCTCCATAGCGCCGATTATCTGATAGCTGAGGCCGCCTTCCGCCTCCCGGGTAACCAGATGATAGGTCAGCCTCTCGTCCGTAGCCTGTCCCAGATTAAGGAAATGGAACATCACAATGAACATAAATGGGAAAATGACGAAAAAGAACACCGCGGCGCGGTCTTTTACAAAGATCTTCAAATCTTTCAGAGCGATAAGCCACATATAGTTATACTGCTTCATAGCTCCTTATTTACCCCCGGGCACAATCTTGAAGAGAAGTCGACTGGCCACCAGTCCCACCACCATAACCCCGGCCAGTATCAACAGGTCTGTCCCAACATCAGCGAGGGAACCTCCCTCGGTTAAAACCGTGTTAAATGCATCATTGGCATAGGTATTAATGGAAATCCGACTGAGAGAATAGAATGCTGAGCCTTCGGCAATTTCAAAGAAAGTACCGCCTAACATAAAGGAGATTACCGAGAAGACGACAGCTATCCAGGAAGCCCCTTCTTCACTGCGGGCGATAGAGGCGATGACAAGTCCGA
>CAZCZJ010000099.1:0-7503 GCA_964503235.1 uncultured Dehalococcoidaceae bacterium
GCTTCATCCCATGATATACGAACGTATTCGTCCTTACCTCTTAACTCTGGATGCCTTTTTCCATTCGGATTGAAGTTCTTTCTCTTATACGGATACTTAATCCTGTTTTCTGCATATACTCTGGTTCTCTCAGGGATAATATAACTTTGGAGGGTAGTCTTACGAGGTGGTGTGAACTTCCTTCCTCTGGCGTCGATAACCCAAGAAGGGGCATCAACATTATCATCGAATATGATTGGGCGCATCCGGACGATTTTACCGTCTTCTACATAAACCCGCACCGGCCCGCCAACTGTGCATTGAATAAACACCTGTTCAGCCATTACAATTCCTCCATGTAAGAAAAATACCTTAAGCTATTCCAGTCTTCGGTGGCACTGAAAAACGAAAGTTCTTTTGCATATATAATAGTTGATTCGGTTCTTATTTGTCACCTTATTTGATTGAACGCACTATATTGATATCTTTAGCTAACCCTTATTCTGGAATCGTTCTAGATAATATTGTGCAAAATATGTTGAATGATGTGTAATCAGTTCATCTCTTACATATTCGTACAATGTTTCACCCCTCGTTTTTCTGAGTTTATCCAATTCAGGCATCTTACTCGCAAGTACGCTGGGCTCAATTTGCTCTGGTTTTCCTTCTAATACACATTGGTTAGCAATATCCATTATTCGTTGGATTCCATCCAGAGTGCGTTTTATTACAGCTTTGGGATTGTTAGAAATCCCATAATGACCTAAATAGAAATGTGCGATCGGAAGTTACATTAAGTATTGTAGGGTGTTCTTTGTTTCTAAGACGTCAGAACGTGGTGGCGTAAGTACAAGGGAGAAATCAGCATCAACGAAGTAGTTTCCTACTAGATCATTGATAAATACACCGTTGTTTTTTTCATCGACGGTAAACCTCATCGAATTTGACAAATATCACACCCTTGAATATTATTAGTGAGAAAATTGATTATGAGCAGTATAGAAATGCTTTAAGGACGGAGGTAAGCATGGCACAAAAGGATAAGCTTAATACGAGAGGAGAGAAAACCTGCATCAAGGGTACCTGCTTGAGTTCTTTCGGCGATAACTCTAATGTAGTCTGTGTCGACGTTAAGGACGGCAAGATAATTAGAATCAGGCCGTTACACTATGACTGGCAGTATGACCCAGAAGAATTCAAACCCTGGAAGTTTGAAGCTCGCGGTAAAACATTCGTACCACCTCTCAAATCACCGGTCCCCCCTCACGGTAATGCTTATAAGAAAAGGATTAATTCCCCTAACCGTATTCTTTACCCCCTAAAGAGGGTGGATTGGGACCCAAACGGTGAGAGAAATCCCCAGAACCGGGGTAAGAGCAAGTATGTAAGAATCTCATGGGATGATGCTCTTGATATCGTAGTAAGTGAAATCAAGAGAGTCCTTAAAGAGTATGGACCGGAAGGTGTCTGCCTGCAAGCAGAAGGGCATGGGGAGAGTAAAGTGGTAAATGCCTCTCACGGCTGCTCGACCTACTTGATGAAGCTCCTCGGAGGCTACACCCAGCAAATCCGTAATCCCGATAGCTGGGAGGGATGGTACTGGGGTGCCAAGCATGTCTGGGGTAATGAGCCGGTAGGCCTCAACATGGAATTCAGCTCTAATCTCTACAATGATGTTGCCAAGAACACCGAGATTCTTATTTGCCAGGGCTGTGACCCGGAGACTACCCCCTGGGGTTTTGGCGGCGGCTGCCTGCCCAGCCTGATGTGCTACTGGTACACCGAACTGGGTATCAAGCAGGTTTATATCTGCCCCGATCTGAATTATGGAGCTGCTGTCCATGCTGATAAATGGATTCCCATACTACCCAATACGGACGTAGCCTTGCAACTCGCCATTGCCTATATCTGGCTTACCGAAGACACCTACGATAAGGAATATATCAAAACGCACGCCGTCGGTTTTGACAAATTCGCTGATTATGTCCTGGGTAGGGAAGACGGTATTGCCAAGACTCCAACCTGGGCTTCTGAGAAGTGCGGCGTACCTTCCCGCATCATCAAAGCCCTCGCCCGTGCCTGGGCAACCAAGCGGACCACGGTAGCCCATGGCTACGGCGGACCTTATATTCGCGGTCCGTATTCCAGCGAACCGGCCCGCATGGAGGTATGCCTGCTGGGTATGCAGGGTCTGGGCAAACCGGGCTGCAACCAGCTTACCTTTGTTGAAGGTACCATGCTAGGTAGTTACCTTAGAATGAGAGAAGGTAAAGGGCGTGTAATGGGAATGCTCACCCCAACCTCGGTGATACGTCCCATGGTCAACGCCGCCTACCGGGGCTATATCCCCTTCATGTTCAAACAGGAGTCAATGATTCCTAAAACAATGCTGCATGATGTGATACTAAAAGGAAAATATGATATTTATGGCAGCTCGGACCAGATGGACCCGGTCGAAGACCAGTTCATACACTACACTTACCCGTTGCCGGGTAAGTCTGAAATACACATGCTCTGGACTGATACCCCCTGCTTCACCACCTGTTGGAATGATGGTAATACCTTCCATAAAGCCATCCGCCAGCCCAAGATTGAATTTATCCTGGTACAGCATCCCTGGCTGGAAAACGACAGTCTTTTCGCCGATATTATCCTGCCGTCCAACACCAAATTTGAGGAAGATGATATCGGCGCTGACCATTGGCCTGTTCAATACAACGCTGTTTACTTGGAAGAGAAATGCATCGAGCCCCGTGGCGAGACAATGAGTGATTACGAAATAGTTGCTGCTATCGCGGACAGGATGGGACTTCTGAAGGAATACACCGAGGGCAAGTCTATCCAGGAATGGATTAAAACAGGTTTTGACGGCTCACAAATGGAGCAGGCAGGCTTATGTACCTGGGAAAAGCTCAAGGAGAAGAAGTACTACGTGGTACCGACCGATCCTGAATGGGAGAAAATCCCGGCCGGCATGATTGAATTTTACGAAGAGCCGGAGAAATGGCCCATGTCTACCCCCAGCGGTAAACTGGAGTACTACTCTCAGAGATTAGCGGATAATTTCCCTGATGACGAGGAGAGACCGCCGGTTCCGCACTGGATCGAGAATAGTGAAAGTCATAATGAAAGAATTTCCAGCGAGAGAGCTAAGAAATATCCTCTGCTCTGTATATCCAACCACCCGAGATGGAGAGTGCACGCTCAGCTCGATGATATCAACTGGTTCCATGAAATAGAAACCTGTAAAGTCAGGGGGTCAGATGAATATCTCTACGAGCCAGCCTGGATACACCCATCAGAAGCCGAAAAGAGGGGCATTGAAAATGGTGACATAGTGGACATCTACAACGAGAGGGGCCGTGTTCTTGCCGGAGCTTATATCACGGAGAGAATCATGCCAGGTACTGTCTATATTGACCATGGCGCCAGGTACGACCCTATCATTCCAGGTGAGTTGGACAGGGGTGGCGCCATCAATACCATATGTCCATATAACACTACCTCCAAGAACTGTGCCGGTATGGTCACCAGCGGCTTCCTCACCGAGGTAGCGCTGGCCAATATGGACGATCTGAGAAAGCAATACCCCGAGGCCTTTAAAAGACCCTACGATCATGCTTCAGGGCAGCGTATGGATAGAGTATTGGCTAAGGATGACTAGAGAAAACGGCGGTAGAAATATTGCTAATAAAAATGAGTTAATAATCGATTATAAGTCATTGCTACATAGGCTGCCAGGTGCAGATGCCTTCCTTCTGCGTAATATAGCCGAGACCCGGGAATGGAAAATGACAGGCAAAAACAAGCACCCCGGAATCGGCGATATCGGATAGTATCTGCGTCCTCGTCTGCACGGCTTGTTCAGGTGTGACATCGAATAATATTAAATGCTCGGGGTTAGTGAATTCTAATTGCGAATGGATTATATCCCCGATACAAAGCAGGCGGGTTTCCTTCGAGGATATATCCACCATGACGTTTCCCGGGGTATGTCCGGGCGCGGATATCAGCTTGATACCAGGCAGTGCCTCAGCGTTATCCTTCACCAGGTCAAACTGCTTGCGGATGGGCAGAAGGTTCTTTCGGGCGGACTCAAAAAACATATTATGGAGCTCATTACTGCCCGGTGGCATTTGCCAGTATTCCCACTCCTTCTCAGTCGTTATGAAACGGGCGTTGGGGAAAACAGGATTTCCCCCTGAATCAAAGCAACCGCCGGCATGGTCGATATGACCGTGGGTGATAATTATTCTATCGATATCCGAGCGTTTTATTGATTCCGCCTCCAGGTTTTTAACCAGATGCCCGGCGGTAGCCTGAAATCCCTCTCCGCATCCCGTATCGATGAGTATTTTATGAGCCCCTGAATCTATAAATAGGCAATTTAAGTTAAATACCTCTTCGTCCTCCGAGTCCTGATTTACCAGTGTACCATCTCTGAAGACTATGCATTTGAAGTTGCCTATGTCGTAGTGAAATCCCACTTCAACCATTATTTCTTCCCTTCTTCTACTTTAGAATTCATCTCCATCCTTACACCTTATAAATTTTACAGAGAAAAGAACGCCAGGGTTCTGAACCTGTTTGAGGGTCGCGGGGCATACCGTGCGTGAGCATGTTGCAGTTCGACTCGGTAAATCCGTACTCCCAGGGCTCTTTTTCCGGAAACCACCAGCCGTGCTGGACGCTGACGACACCGGGAGCAATACCATCGGTAAGGCTGGCTCTCTGTTTGATTCTGCCGCCTCTCGGACTCTCAATCCAGACCCAGTCACCGTCTTTGACGCCCAGCTTCCTGGCGGTATCGGGGTGAATCTCCACCTTAGGGTCGGGATTTAACCGACGCAGCGATTTAATCTGTCTGCCCTCGGTATGGAAGAAAGCCTTAATCCTGGCTCCGGTCGTAATAATTAACGGATACTCCTTATAAAGGTCTGGTGTTGTATAAGGACTTTCCGGAGGCTCAACATAATAAGGCAATGGGTCGTAGTCCATTTCTTTCAAGGCTGAACAATAGATTTCAAACTTACCGGAAGGTGTCCTGAATCCCACCTGTTCGTATTTTTTATATTGCATGTCACCTTTGAGAAATCCGATGTCCTTAAATTCCTGAAAAGACATCCCTGTATCCTTCAGTAACCAATCGCAATACTCCGTGGTATTACGCCAGGGAAAACAATCTTCCATTCCCATGCGATGAGCCAGGTCGAAGAGAATTTGCTTGTCGTCCCGGCATTCACCGATACTAACCACCTTTGACCGGGCGGTAACACACCAGACCATGTGAAGGTCGGGTATATCGTCGGTTTCCGGCCAGCTGGCAGCCGGCAGAACGATGTCGGCAAGTTGAGTCGTGGGGTTCATAAACAAATCGGTAGCGACAATAAAATCGATTTTCCTTAATGCCTGGACCATCCTCAGGCAATCGCTGTGACCGATTAATAAATTGGTTCCCATAATAAAGAGGGCCTTGATGGGATAAGGCTTTTCCGTGAGGGCCGTATCTATAAACTCTCCTGGTTGTATTGTCGTACTGAGTTTATATTTACTGGCTCCAATCATTTTCTGTTTTGATTCGGGCGGTAGCTTCTCGGGCAATTCTATATCCGGATTGATTCGTGGTGCCTGTACCACCACGTTGGACGGGGGTACCCAGAAAGCGTCGCCCCCAGGGACATCCATGTTGCCCGTAATACCGGATAATATAAGTAATGAACGAATTGTCTGGAAATTATTAATCCCCTGGTCAATTCCGACGCCCCATTGCAGGCAGGCCGGCTTGGTAGTGGCATACATTCGCGCCGCCGCTCTTATATCGTCGGCAGAAACCCAGGTAATTTCAGCAACTTTTTCCGGGGAATATTCTTTTATCCTTTCCGTAAACTCTTCAAAACCGATTGTCCATTTATTTACAAAATCTGTATCATATAGCTTTTCCTTAATGATCTCGTGGAGCATACCCAGGGCCAAGGCGGCGTCTGTCCCGGGACGGAGTTGCAACCAGCAATCAGCGCCGGTAGCTAGTTTCGTTCTTCTGGGATCAACCACTATTGATGCAGCACCGTTATGTAATACCTGGGTTAGCTGATTGCTGCACATGCCATCGGCGGCACCTACCTCGGTGAGGTTACATCCCCAGATGAGTACACACTTTGGCTTAAGACCACCAAGACCATAGTAATCGCATACGGGAAGGTCGCCGCAGGTCATCGCCGAGGCCGTTAATCTGGGTCCGTAGCAAAGATGAGCGAAACCGAGTCGATTGGGAGTACCCAAGCAATTGAGAAACCGGTGAAACATTACATAGTAAGGTCTGCCTGTCCCCCTTGCACCGACGATTGATTCCGCTCCATAGTCCCGCTTCGCTTTAAGTAATTCCTTACTAACCGTATTCAGTGCCTCGTCCCAGGTAATCCTCTGCCATTTATTCTCACCACGGACACCTGCCCTCTTCATGGGATATTTTAGACGGTCTGGATGATATAACAGCTCCGGAGCTGATTTACCTTTAACGCAGAGATATCCCCGTGAAGTGGGACTATCAGGGTCACCGGTAACTTTTACCAGCTTACCGTCTTTCATATGCAGCAGGACGCCACAAACGCCATGGCATCCCCGGCAGGTGGATTTAACTACACGCTCTGACATGATTCAGCGATTAACCTTAGATTCAGGTTGTTAATTAGTAATCAGTTTCTTTCTTTGAGTAGATGTTAACTCATTAAACATGAATAACACCTTATTGTACTCCCTCATCACTTCCCAATCAATTTCTCTACCCGCTGCTTTTCCAATTTCTTACGTCATACTTCCTTGATAAATCCATAATTATCTTAGCACGTTTTTTCCGGCTTAATTGATATCTTTGATTCATGAAGAAGAATGCTTTTGTTAATGAGGCGGGAGTAATATTAATACTAGCGGTAGGTCACCAAAATCGTCGTCTCCAGTTATTATTAATCTCCTCTATTCACTCATATGGAGTTTCCGAACCGGCATTCCTGCCGGCGATACGGCCAAAACATATCGCATTTTGTATCGCAGTACCGGCGGTGGGATAATTATATCCTATTGTTCCGCCAGTTGTTTCACCCGCTGCATAGAGTCGCCGAATTACTCGGCCATTAACATCTATAACTTGTGCTTTAGTATTAGTTTTCAGTCCTCCAAACGTTGAGTGTATACCAACAATCCGCTCAAAGGCATAAAAGGGCGGGGTATTGATAGGAGTAAGATCCCGTGTTTTCCCAAATTCAGGATCTATCCCCTTTTCGGCGTTAATGTTATAATTAGTAACGGTCTCTTCTAATATTTTTGGATTTACCTCAATTTTTTTTGCTAATTCCTTGATTGTATCTGCTTTCTTGGTAGTTCCATCTTTAATGTCCCTATTCTCACTACCACTCCAAGGAGGCCAATCGACTGTTCCGGTTGTTCTCACTTTCTCATCGAAGATCAAGTAATTCGGCAGATTTCCAGGTAAAAGCATGTCATAAGCGACATAATTATAATAACCAGATT
>CAZCZJ010000100.1:0-7189 GCA_964503235.1 uncultured Dehalococcoidaceae bacterium
ACATCTTCTCTAACCTAGCAAAGCTCAGTAAAAGCCTTTTTACTCCGGCCCCGTCGAAAGCCACCACCACCTCGGCATCATTCTTGACGGGATGGCAACTCACCACCACGCCTTCGCCGAACTGCGCATGAGAAACATGGTCGCCGGGTCGCAGCTCGGGGGCATCGTACGAAGGCTCATTATCGTGGTTCCAGGTGGTGGCCGGTGCTTCCAGCTGCCGGTCCTCGCCCTCCCAGGCACCACCCTCCGAGAGAAGGTCGGACGGTATATCCTTCAAAAAACGCGACGGCTGGTTGACGGTGCTGCTGCCCATAAAACGACGTCGGAAAGCCCGCACCAGATAAACGCGCTTCCTGGCCCGCGTTATACCCACGTAGCAGAGTCGGCGCTCCTCCTCCAGCTGCTCTGGGTCGTCAATCGACCTAAAATGCGGCAGGATGCCGTCCTCCATACCGACGATGAAGACCACGGGAAACTCCAGTCCCTTGGCCTGGTGCAGGGTAATCAGCGTCACCGTATCCGCCTGCTCCTGGAGGTCGTCGACATCAGACACCAACGCCACGCCCTCGAGGAAAGAGGTCAGCCCCTCTCCAGGCGGCAGGTCGCGGTACTCCTGAGCAACACCCCTGAGCTCCAGGATATTCCCCCAGCGGTCATCGCCATCGACCAATCCCGCCAGGTAATGGCGGTAACCCGAACTTTTGACCACCGCATCGAACAGACCGAGTATGTTCATCTCACGGCTGCTGACGATGAGTTCCTCTATCATGACAGCGAATCCCGACAGCGTTTTGACCGTCCGGGGGGAAAAGGGGAGGTCGGCGTCACCTTTCTGAGAGCCGGCTAAAAGTTGCAGTCCGCGGTATTCGGGGACATCCTGCGAGCGCGACCACTGGATAAGCTCATCCAGACTACGCTGGCCGATACCGCGGGCGGGAACGTTGATAATACGCAGCAGACTGACGGAATCGAAGGGATTCTGGACAAGTCGGAGATAGGCAATAATATCCTTGACCTCGCGTCGTTCGTAAAATCGGGTACCCGCCACCAATTTATAGGGCATGCCGTAGCGGATAAAAGCCTCCTCCAGCACCCGCGACTGGGCATTGGTACGGTACATCACGGCACAATCACCGGCCTGCACCTCGTCGCGTGATATCAGCTTGTCAATCTCGCTGACGACGAACTGGGCCTCCTCCATCTCGGTATAGGTCTCGATGACGGCCGGGGGCAAGCCCGGTTCATTCTCCGTCCAGAGCTCCTTCTGCTTGCGCTGCCGGTTGGTCGAGATAACGTGGGAAGCCGCCTCGAGAATCTTCTGGGTGGAGCGGTAGTTCTGCTCCAGCAGGACGACTTTAGCATCGGGGTAGTCTTTTTCAAAATTGAGGATATTACGCAGGTCGGCCGACCGCCAGGAGTAGATGGACTGGTCGGGGTCGCCGACGACACAGATGTTGCGGTGTTTACCCGCCAGCTGCTTCATCATCTCGTACTGGACGAGATTGGTGTCCTGGAACTCGTCCACCTGAATATGCAGGTAGCGGGACTGGTATCTTTCGAGGATATCCGGGTTCTGCCGGAAAACCTGCACCGTCTTCATCAATAAATCGTCGAAGTCCAGAGCGCTGCTGGCGGTGAGCAGCTTCTCGTACCGCTCGTAGACCCGCTGCACAACCTCCTCAAAATAGCTGCGACTACGCTGCAAATAGTCGGCGGGGGTCAGCATCTGGCTCTTGGCGGCGGTGATGGCGGACTGAACCGACCGCGGGGCGTACTGATTGGAGTCGAGGTCAAGCTCCTGGAGGCTGCGCTTGAGCAGACTAATCTGGTCGTCGTCGTCATAAATAACGAACCGGGGATTAATATCGATGGCTTTACCTTCGATACGCAGGATGCGGGCGCAGATGGCATGGAAAGTCCCCAGGGTGAGGTCCTGCACCGAACTGCTGACCAGCTGGTTAAGTCTGGCCTCCATTTCCCGGGCGGCCTTGTTGGTGAAGGTGACGGCCATGATGCGGCGGGGATTGACGCCGACAACGCGCACCAGGTAGGCGACGCGGTGAGTGATAACGCGGGTCTTGCCGCTGCCGGGACCGGCCAGGATAAGCACCGGACCCTCGATAGCCTCCACGGCTTCTCTCTGGGCGGGATTAAGGTCAGCGAGGATATCCATACAGTTAGATTATAGCATTTATGGGGGTGGGGAGACCAAAAGCCATTATATGAGGGCGGCGGGGCGGGGATAGCTAGCAAAAAGGTGTGTGGATATATATACCTCACCCCCTGTGTCCCCCTCTCCTTGCAAGGCGTCCCGCAGGAGAGGGGGAATTATTTTTTAAGAGGGGCTGGCGCCCCTCTTAGCAGGCTACTCCTCCTTTCGGGGGGATAAGGAGGGGAAAAACTACCAGAGTAGCCAAGAATTATACGAGGGCTGCCAGGGTGGGAAAAGATATATAAATGGCGGTGGGGAAGAGGTGATATAAATCCCCCTTTATCCCCCTTTGCGAAAGTGGGAGACGGGGCGGGGAACACTAAGGGCAGACCGCGGATGCCGCGAGGGTGGTTTGGGTGGGAATAGATAACAACGGCCTGACGCCTAGCCCTATTTTTACCGTAGAATATAAAAGAATTCTTCACCATTTTCTTGACTTTATATTATAATCCTGATAGAACATGAAATATGCCAGTTTGGGAGGGGAGATTCGTTATATGGGGACTATTATCCATCGTAAGCTGGCATTGCTGGTTATTTCATTAAGTACGCTTGGTATTATGGCGGGATGCTCGCCAACGGCGACATCTCAATCACCACAGTCCACTACGACATCTGAATCACCAGGGCAACAGATAGAGGTGGTGTCCGTACTAGATACCTATCAAAGCGGACAAACAGTTGTTCCCGGTGGGCCAGAAATAGAAATCACTCTGAAGAATGTATCCTCAGAATCAATCATCTCTTTGAATGTCACTCTCGAAGAAGGCGGACCGAGAAGCTGGGACTTTGATTTTAATGTTACTTCATCAAATCCTCTGGCGCAGAATAAGCGTATCAGTTGCGAGCGGAGGCTCATCGGGGGCGGCTGGGGCGGTGGTGTTCCATACTCCCTCTCAATAAACGGCACCCTGGAGAGCGGCGAGGTATTCGCCTTTACCTGGGAACCCTCAGATTAGTCTAGGTCTGGTCATCAACGGGGGCATCCGGGGCGTTTTCCTTGACGGATTCTATTCCGTTTTTAGCGCTTTCCTTGGCTGAATAACCCTGACCCGAATCGGCAATTATGTTGCCGTTTTCATGGCGAAGTCGCCAGCGGTACTCCCCTGCTTTATCTTTATAAAGCTCGAATGTTGCTGCCATAGTACCAACCTCCATTTTATTAAATTAAAAAGGGCACCAGCTACCGCTATTTATTTACGATTGCTAATGCCCCTGTTTCATACCCACCATCTTCACCACCAACCAACTATCGGTTCTTTTTAGGCCTATTTCATAGCTTTTTCCGATTGCCTAACAACCATATTGACCAACGGTTTGGCCGGCCAGCCGGTAACAACCTGCTGGGCTGTTGAAAGCCTATCGAAAACAGTCCTTACATTTTTGATTTTGTCGCCTTCAAACTCGTAGGCACACATCGCCAGAAATTCGAACTTCTTGCCCTCCATCATACCTGATATGATATGCTCGAAAAAGGACTTTTCTCCCTGCACGATTATCCCGTTGCCGGTTTCGGTAACCTTCATATCACTCATGTTCCTGGCCATTGCGGCAAGGCTGCCCTTGATTGCCTCCTTGCCCTGGTAAACGCCGTAGGGATTGGTTACGACCGCATCCTCGGTGAAATAAGTAAGCGACTTCTCCACATCCCCGTCAACCATCGTCTTGACATACTCACGCATGATACCGGCAATTTTTTCTTCTGGCATTTAAGCCACCTCCTTTTGTTATTTTAAAAAAAATACGCCATTAACCGCTGATAAAGCGATGACGGCGTATTTTATACCTCGACATCAACAACCTGCCTTGATATTCTTTAGTTTTACTCTGGTTAAACCTAATTATAGTCCTATCTCTTTATTTGTCAACACTACCCGAATTTTGAGAGCGGCGAATAACATTACCCTACTTCTTGGGGGTTTGGGAGGGGTAGATTAGTGGACAGGCTGCGGATGCCGTGAGGGCGGTGGGTGGGAAAAGATATTAAGAAGGGGGGGGTATATACCTCTCCCCCCTTTGTCCCCCTCTCCTGACAAGGCGTTCCGCAGGAGAGGGGGAAGGGTTTTTTAAGAGGGGCTACTCCCTCTTACGGGAGGTGGGGAATAAAGGATAAATCCCCCCTTTATAAAAGTGGGAAACGGGGTGGGGAATACTAACGGGCAGGCTGCGGTTGCCACGAGGGCGGCGGGTGGGAATAGATAAAAAGAAAGGGGGGCCGGGGGCGTTGCTGCTAGTAGTAAACATGTACCCCGTATGATTCAAGCCAGGGAATGCAGGTGTCCAGGGAGAATTCGTTTAGAGGATTGTCTTCCAGAGAATACCAGGCGGCGGCCGACGCGGAGGCCGGAAGGGCGCCCTCCATCAGCGGCGAGATATCCTCGATGCGGTTTCCGGACAGGTTGAGGGTGAGCAAGGCGGTCAGGTTTCCCAGAGGGGAAATATCGGCGATATTGTTTTGGCACAGGTTAAGATCGTACAGGGTACTCAGTCCATCCAGGAGACTGATGTCGCTGATAAGGTTACCGCCACAACTAAGCGAGGTCAGATTGAACAGATCCGCCAGGGGCGAAAGGTCACTCACCCGGTTTTCCGAGATATCCAGTAAGTCCAGACCGTTCAGTCCGGCCAGGGGGCGGATATCGCTGATGCGATTATTCCTCAGTACGAGCCCCTGAAGCGTGGTCATTCCGGCCAGCGGGGAGATATCGCTGATATCATTATCGCCGAGAAAGAGGGCGACAAGAACCGGCAGCCCCGAGAGGCAGGGAATTGTCCGAATATTATTGCCGTCGAGACAGAGAATCTCCAATGCCGGAAGGCTCAAAATAGGCGACAGGTCACTAATTTCATTATCTATGAGCATGAGTACCCGCAGGTTGCGGCAGTGCTCCAGACCCGTAAGGTCGGCGATGCTCTTTTCAACAGCCGACAGGCTCTCGATTCTTTCGAGGTCGCTGGCACGGATATCTCCCTGGGGCTTCTCGATAGTCTCACGGATTAAGGCTTCGAGATTGGAATCGGGGAACATGACCACCGGGTCGGCTCTCAGGAAATGCTGATTATCACCGAACACCACCCCGGCACCCAGCGTAAGTGTTATCAACAAGACCGCCGCGCCGATGACGATTGCATTCACTCTCACAGGGTCCCCTTTGCGATAATACGTTTCTATTAATTATGACAGGTGAATTGCCTCCGAGCATGTGTGCTAACACCCATTTTTAGGGGGTGGGGAGGAGTAATTCAGAGGACAGGTAGCCGGTGCCGCGATGGCGGCGGGGAGGGAAAAGATATTTTATAAGGGGGTGGGGTAAAACCATCTTGATTTCACCCCAGACATTAACTATACTCAAATATATGACCTTTGTTCCGGAGGAAGCGGTTATGAAAAACCGAATACTGTATCTGGCAGGTATTTTACTAATAGCGATAATCATTGTCGGGGTGAACGGCTGCGACAGTATCACGGGGCCGGCATCATCGAAAGTGCCCATCGGCTCACAGCAGACGACGGGGATATGGGTTACAGGTGAGGGTAAGGTAACGGTGACACCGGATATAGCTATCCTCAGTCTGGGGGTGGAAGCACAGGCTGATACGGTTGCCCAGGCACAGAGCGAGGCATCATCGGCGATGAACGAGATACTTACCGCACTCAGAAGCAGCGGAGTGGAAGAAACTGACATCCAAACGCAGTATTTCAGCATCTACCCGACGAGGCGATGGGACCCGGACACCGGCGAGGAAGAGCTTACCGGCTACCAGGTAACGAATATGGTTACCGTAAAGGTAAGAAAGGTTGAAGACACCGGCACCATCATAGATACTGTTGCCGCCGCGGGCGGCGATTATATCAGAATAAGCAGCATAAGTTTTACGGTCGACGACCCCGTCCCATACCAGGAGGAGGCCAGAGCAAAAGCACTGGCTGACGCTCAGGAGAAGGCCCAGCAAATAGCCGACAACGCCGACCTCAAGCTGGGAACACCGACCTATATCAACGAGACCAGCAGCTATAATCCGTATACGGTGAATATGCCTTACGGGCTGGGCATTCCTGTTCCCACTATAGAGACAAGCTCATCTATCAGCCCGGGAGAAACGACGGTAACGGTTATCATGCAGGTAGCCTACGGCATTGATTAATTAACAAGATGAATAATACAGGAGGATAGTTATGGCAATAATCGATTTTGGCGGAGTTAAAGAAGAAGTAGTAATGCGGGAAGAATTCCCGATGGAGAAAGCCCGCGAGGCCCTCAAGGACGAGACAATCGCGGTGATAGGATACGGAGTCCAGGGTCCGGGACAGTCGCTCAACATGAAAGATAACGGTTTCAACGTCATCGTAGGTCAGTCGAAAGCGTTCATGCGGGACTGGGACCGGGCGGTAGCCGACGGATGGGAGCCGGGGAAGGACCTCTTCGAGATAGAGGAAGCGGCCAGGCGCGGCACGATTATCGAAATGCTGGTTACCGACGCCGCCCAGAAGCAAATCTGGCCGGACATCAAAAAATGCCTGAATCCGGGCGACGCAGTCTATTTCTCGCACGGATTTTCGATAGTATATAAAGACCAGACGGGCATGATACCGCCGGATAACGTCGATGTGATAATGGTCGCCCCCAAGGGCTCGGGAACTTCATTACGTCGCAACTTCCTTTCCGGTGCAGGCATCAATTCCAGCTTTGCCGTCTTCCAGGACTACACCGGACGAGCCAGGGAGCGCTGCATCGCGGTGGGAATAGCCGTTGGTTCCGGCTACCTCTTCCCGACCACTTTCGAGAACGAGGTCTACAGCGACCTCGTTGGCGAGCGCGGCGTGCTCATGGGCGCGATAGCCGGCATCATGGAAGCTCAGTATGATACTCTACGGTCGCACGGGCATAGCCCCAGCGAGGCTTTCAACGAGACCGTCGAGGAATTCACGGAGAGCCTGATAAAACTGGTGGCCGAGAACGGCATGGACTGGATGTA
>CAZCZJ010000101.1:0-7099 GCA_964503235.1 uncultured Dehalococcoidaceae bacterium
GGCACCGAGATACATATGATATGGACGGATACCCCCTGCCGCATTACCTGCTGGAATCATGGCAACTGGACAATCGAAGCCTTCCGCAATCCCAAGATAGAGACGGTAGTGGCGCAGCACCCTTGGCTGGAGAACGACTGTCTTATCGCCGATGTTATCCTGCCTTCCAACACGACGCTGGAGGTCGAGGACATCGTCACCAACGTCAGGCAGGGTGTCAACTTCCACAGCATTGCCATTATGGAACAGGCCGTCCAGCCGGTCGGCGAGTCTAAGAGCGACTACGAGGTCGTCCTGGAGATAGCCAAGAAACTGGACTACGGCGATAAGTTCAGCGAAAACAAGACCACCCGCGACCTGCAGCAACAGGTGTTTGACGACATGGAAATAGATAACCTCGTCTCCTGGGACGATTTCCTCGATAAAAAATACTTCGTATTCCCTACCGCTAAGGACTGGGAAAACGATTCACCCGGTTTCCGTAAATTCTACGATGACCCGGAGAAACACCCCCTCCCCACCCCTACCGGTAAGCTGGAGTTTTACTCGGCGAGATTGGCGGAACACTTTCCCGACGATAAAGAAAGGCCACCCATACCAAAGTGGATTGAGAAGAGCCAGACTCATGACGAGAGGATTTCCAGCGAAAGAGCCGCCATGTTCCCGCTGCTGCTGATGTCCAACCACGGTCGGTGGCGCACTCACGCCCAGGGCGACGATATCACCTGGACGCGTGAAGCCCCGACCTGCAAGGTAACGGGAGTGGACGGCTATAAATACGAACCCGTCTGGATTCATCCCCAAGAAGCCGAGAAGAGAGGTATCAGGGACGGGGATATCGTTAAGGTGTTCAACGAGAGAGGTATAGTCCTCTGCGGCGCCCTCGTCTGGGAGAGAGTCATGCCCGGCGTTGCCTACGTCGACCACGGCGCCCGTCACGACCCGCTGGTTCCCGGCTGGGTCGACCGCGGCGGGGCCATCAATACCATCGCTCCCTACGGAGTCTCCTCCAGAAACGCCGTCGGTCAGGCTACCAGCGGCTATCTGGTCGATGTCCAGAAAGTTTCCGAGAAAGACTACCAGGAATGGCGAGCCATGGACCCCGAGGCATTTGATAATGCCTACCAGCGAGAATACGACCCGGCGGCCGGACTACGCTTTAACGCCTGGGTTGAAGGAGGCATGAAATAATTGATGCCCCATGCTACCTCCGAAAACTCACTATTATCGATTCACCTCAGATTAAAGGAGGCATAAAAATATGAAGGTATTTGTCATCGACGTCGGAAGGTGCAACGGCTGCTACAGCTGTCAGATTGCCTGTAAGGATGAGCATGTCGGCAACGACTGGACACCCTACGCCAAGCCCCAGCCCGATACCGGCCAGTTCTGGCTGAGACAGACAGAGTATATCCGGGGTACCGTACCCAAGGTGAAGATGCACTACATCCCCATGCCCTGTATGCACTGCGACGAGGCGCCCTGTATGCCAGCCTGTCCTATCGAGGGCGTTATCTACAGACGGGACGACGGGCTGGTCATCATCGACCCGGAGAAGTGCACCGGCTGCAAGGCCTGCGTGGATGCCTGTCCGTACGACGCTATTTTTATGAACGAAGACCTCAACATCGCCCAGAAATGCACCGGCTGCGCCCACCTGCTGGACAGCGGCGAGTGGACGGTACCGCGCTGTGCCGACGCCTGCCCTACCGAGGCCATCATGTTCGGTGAAGAAGCCGATTATAAAGACCTCATTGCTAAAGCCGAGGTGCTTAAGCCCGAACTGGGTCATAAACCACGGGTTTATTATCTAAATATCCCCAAGAAGTTCATTGCCGGAACAGTTTACGACTCGGTAGAGAAAGAGGTTGTCATCGGCGCAACATGCAGCCTGAGCAGCAACGGCAAGAATCTGACGGCCACCACCGACGGCTTCGGCGATTTCTGGTTCGAAGGGCTGGAGGAAGGCGTCTATTCGCTGAACATCGAGGCCAAGGGATTCGCCGCCAAGAAATTAGATGACCTCAATACCGAAAAGGATATAAATTTGGGGGATATACCGCTTTCTAAGTAAGACCTCGTAAAAGAACAACATGTTGATTTTAGGGGAGTCCTGTTAAGGGCTCCCTCTTTTTTCTTACCAGCGAGTGTATTAGATGTTTCGGGCAGGTAGGAACTGTATCCTAGTGCTCGTTCATGCACCAGTTCCAGGTCTTTTCTGCGTCGGCTATAACCTGCCCATCTGTGCGGAAATCCTGCGGCCCGCAATCATCGTAGTGGATTATCTCGCCGAGGTCTCTGACTTCCTTGGGATTCGGCGGGGCGGCTGGATATCCGAGTACCATCATATCGTAGATAGTCAGAGGCTCAGGGATGCCAATGATGCTTCTGATGGCCTGTTCCGTTTCCGGGCGGGATGTAGCCGTGTACCACTGTGAAGCCAGCCCGAGGGATGCCGCCGCCAGGTGCAGGTAGAGGAAAGCGCTGGCGAGGCTGGAATTATACAGGCCGGTAACCAGTGCGTTGTTTTCTTGGGGATGACCGGGCAGACCAACCTTTGCCCGCCAGTCTGCCAGCAGGAATATGAACACCGGCGCGTCACGGAAGCTCCGCCGCGGGGAGGCCGGCACACTGCCATCCCCGGCGGTATTAGTAATAGGCGGGCTGTGCCGGCCGAGGGCGGCCACGATGGCATCCTTCACTTCCTTATTCTTAACCACGACGAATTCCCAGGGCTGCGTGTGGAAGCCGGAGGGAGCCCAGCGCGCCACCTCGATGATTTTCTCGATATATCCGTCCGGCACGGGGTCGGGCTTGAACTGGCGGATAGTACGCCTCTTCCTGACTAAATCCAGAAGACAATCATACACTTCATTCTCGCTCATGGTACCTCCCATTTTTCAGCTTGGACATGTTACGGAATTTACTTCATAATAGTAAAGCTGCTTCACCCCGTCAAACCCGGTCTTTTTTCCGAGGGATTCCGCCACCGGCCAGCCAGTTTCAGGATTCACATTTTTGCCTCACGGGCGGTTTGTACCTATAATAATAAGGAAAGTATTCCTCCGGAGGTACTTACATGCTCAAACAAAACCATATCGTTATCATCGGGGGGACGGCCTGCGGTCCCAAAGCCGCCGCCAGAGCACGGCGCCTTGACCCCTCCGCCAAGATAACTATTATCGAGCAGAGAGACAATCTATCCACCGCCACCTGCGGTCTGCCCTATTTCATATCGGGAGTCATTGAGGATGAGGGCGATATGATAGCGCGCGACACCGATTATTTCCGCAACGTTTTCGATATGGAAGTGCTAACGCAAACCCGGGCGATATCTATAGACAGGAATTCTCATACGATTGAAACGCTAGACCTTGCCAGTGGTAAGAGTAATACCATTGATTACGATAAGCTGGTGATTGCCACGGGGAGCACGCCGATAGTACCCGACTGGGAGGGGAAAGACCTCGACGGCGTCTTTACGCTGACCGACCTGCCGGACGCCAATGCTATCCGCAGCTACGTGCAACAGCTTGAGACCAAAGAGATAGCTATCATCGGCGCGGGCCTTATCGGCCTGGAAATGGCGGAAAGCTTTGTAAAGCAGGGCTTCAACGTTACCGTTATCGAAGCCCTCGACTGGCTCCTGCCGAAGCTACTCGATTTCGAAGTTGCCGCTTATGTCCAGAAACACCTTCAGGATTACGGGGTACAACTCCTTTTCGGACAGCGTGTTACCGGACTTAAGGGAGACAGTAGCGGCAAGGTCAGCAAGGTTATCACTGAAAACACCGAGATTGAAGCCGGACTGGTGCTGCTATCGCTGGGCATCAGACCGAACGTTGGTATTGCCCGGGATGCCGGACTTACCATCGGCACTACAGGCGGGATATCCGTCAACCAGTACCTGCAGACCAGCGACCCGGATATCTATGCGGGAGGCGACTGCGTGGAAAATACTCACCTGATTACCGGTGGAAAATCACTGGTTCCCATGGGCTCTACCGCCAATAAGCACGGGCGGATAATAGGTACGAATCTTACCGGTGGTAGCGACACCTTTCCCGGGGTGCTGGGCACGGCCATCGCCAAGGCCTTCGAGTACAACGTGGGACGGGTGGGACTTACCGAATCGGAGGCACATCAGCACGGTTACAACATAGTGACATCCCTCGTCCCCGGTCCCGAATACGCCGATTACTATCCGGGGGGGAAGCAGATACTGGTCAAGCTGGTTGCCGAAGAATCCAGCGGTAAGCTACTGGGATGCCAGGTTGCCGGACCCGGTGAAGCCGCCAAGCGAATCGATGTTATGGCGACGGCGCTGACCCTGGGAGGCACGGTAGATGACCTGGGTGATTTAGACCTGGCTTACGCCCCTCCCTATAACAGCGCCATGGACCCGCTGCATAATGCAGCTAATGTTATCCGAAATAAACGGGATGGGCTTGCCAGGACAGTCACCCCGATGGAAGTTAAAGGAAAGCTGGACAATAACGAGGATTTCGTCCTGCTGGACGTTCGCGGGGAAGACGAGTGGAAGCTCCTGCGCTTTGACGTACCCCAATCCCGGCTAACACCGCTACCGGAACTGCGTCAGAGGCTCAGCGAACTATCAAAGGATGATGAAATTATTATTTTCTGCTACACCAGCGTACGCGCCTACCAGGCGCAGCGTATACTCAACGGTGCTGGCTTTAAAAACGTGAAATTCATGGAGGGAAGCACCTCCGCCTGGCCTTACGAGGATTATTTAGACTGATTTATAGATCGGTTCATCCTGGTTTGTCCGGTGCGGGGGTAAGTAAATCCCCGACGACGCTATCGAGTATATTATTCTTCATATAAACAGAAACTGAACCGGCTTAGTTCATAAAGTTAATGGTTAACAACATGAACTACTATCATTTACACGCTTGTTCCGTCAATGTATTTTAGATGTTATTATTGAATCCCTAAGACTTACTATTATAAAATTAATCTGCATATTAACGGTAGAAAAAATGAATAAATGGTCTGATGAAAAGAAGCAGGTCCTGGAAGCAGCCCGGAAAATGGCGGAAAAGGGCCTGGTTGTCGGCACTGCCGGGAATGTAAGCCTGCGTCTGCCTCCCGAGGGCGGTAGAGAGCTGCTGGCAATCACCCCCAGCTCTTTATATCACGACTCTCTAAACGTCGACGATATTCAAATTCTCGATTTTAAAGGGAAAACTGTGCAAGGGAATCTACCCCCTTCCGTAGAGACTGGGCTGCACATCGGTATCTATAAAGCCAGGAGAAACGTCAACGCCGTTATGCATACGCATTCGGTCTACGCCTCCGCCGTGTCTGTTGCCGGACTGGATATCCCCCCTATCCTGGAAGACCAGGTTGCCTTTCTCGGTGGCGAGATAAAGCTGGCCAGACATGCCCCTTCCGGTAGTAAGAAATTGATAGAGCATACGCTGTCCGCCCTGGAGAACAGGAGCGCCGTGCTGCTGCCCAATCACGGCGCGGTGAGCACGGGAAAAACACTGCGGGACGTTTTCACCGCCAGCGAACTCGTCGAGAAGACAGCCAAGGTTTTCATGCTGGCGAAACTTGTCGGAGAGGTTAACCAGCTACCTCCGGAATCACTTAAAGCCATGATGGACATTTATATCAAGTCGCAGGATTAATAAACTGCTGCTGTTGCCTTAGAAGGACAGGTAATTCGAAGGTCTTCTACTATTGGCTGATAAATTCTTCATGAAAAGATGGGATGAGATAGCTACGAAGGCTGCTTTAGCCAGGTACTGCAAGTTATTATGGATGATGAGTAATCATGAAAATAGTGATTACTCCTCTGGCAGGACCATAATACCAAAAGATTCTATATGCGCCAGGGGTATCCTGTTCTGCATATGCTTCAAAAACCTTTTCATCATTTGGTCCTCTAAGACTCGTAAATTCATGAGTTTGGAGACTATGATGCCGAGGATTGCTTGCTAATAATTTAATAGATTTCTTGACTGCTTTATATTGCTTCTTTTTAGAAGCATCAGTCTTGAGAGAGGCATAGATTTCCTTTGCGGTATCCGCCCAGTCTAACTCAAACAATCCTTAATCTTACAGAGTATCAAGGTCAATTTTTGAAACCCTGCCCTCCGCTACATCAGAAAGACCCCGTTGAATTAATTCAAGAACGTCAGGATTTTGAAAGACCCATGCCTCAGAAGCGGGAACGGCTACTTGAGGATCAAGTATAATTTGCCCATCGCTATTGGCGTATATGTGGTATATAATATCTTTACGCGCAAAAGCAGAAGGTAAAACCACTCGCCTTCTTGAATCTGGTTTAACACTTCTACCAATTCCTACAAAATCTTTTTTTTTGATTTTAATCGTCATATACCCACCTACCTCCCTCCATACCTACATAAATATTATACTATAGTGGGAATTTTGTCAAGTGGGTATTTCCCACTTTTTACAAAACAATCAATATGTGATTATTTAAGGCGAAACATCCAAATCTACTAGGTTAGTTAATATATAAGACAAAAATGGCCAACCTGCTTACCTCTAACTCCCCACACAGATCAAATGCCATACTGATTTGTATATTATTATAGTCTATGTTTTTTCTAGCGTACTCTCGTCAAATTGATAAACTACCTATCGGCGTTTGACATTTCATCCCGAATTACCGTAAACTAGTATGGCGTAGTTTCCTGTATTTTGAACAATGGGAGACTTATATCAGACGGGCAAAGGGGACAAATAGGCTTATACAACTCGCTATCTATATTACACACAAATACCACCGGTGCCTGCGGGCATTTTGCGTCCCTATCTGTAAGAAAGGCAACCAGTATATCCGGGTGTTAAAGCTGAAAGTTTGATATGGGATTGCTCAAAGGAAGAAGGAAAGCATTCTCTCTTACCCCAGGAGGTAAAACGCTACCTCAACCAATTTATGGATTTGACAGTAGCTGAGATATGATAGCACCCGTCAAATCCTCTTTTTCTGTTCCCCTAGATACACTATTCGATGAAAAAACAACTGGAAAATGTAATCACGTATTAGTTCTGAAAAGTAAAAAGCAAACTGGAGGAAAATAAATGGCTTATCCAAAAT
>CAZCZJ010000102.1:0-5041 GCA_964503235.1 uncultured Dehalococcoidaceae bacterium
TCGGCAGGGTCTTTTCCTGGTTATAGGTCAGGCCGTTGCCCACGATTTCGATGAAAGGCATTCTCTGGAGCACCGGTGAGTCCTTGACGATTGTCTCCACCACCCCCTGCAGCAGCATATCGTTCGACAGCTTGGCTGCCTCGTTTAAAGTTAAAGCCATAATTATTCACCTCACACTTAATAATTTATTCCGGTTATTCACCGGAGGAACGTGGCTACTGCGAGCGGCCGATGGCATATTGGATTTTCTCATGCGGTGACAGACCCGAAAGGTCCATCTTTGTCCGCTGCGGCGCGCCCCCGGGTATCCTCATCTTCGAGGCTTCCGCTTCCATTTCCTGCCGCACTTTCTCGATGAGCGCCATTGCCTTTTTTAAAGATTCGTCTATCTCCTCGACCGTCTCCCCGACTATCATGTCGGCAGGTACCCCCGGATTGCCCTGGATTACCTGTTCCGTATAAGAAGCTACCGCTTTCGCCAGGTTTTCACTTATCTCGTTAATCCTGCCTTCGGCGTCTTCCATCGCCTGTTTCAGGGCGGCAATCTCGCTGTCCCGGTCGGCTCTCTCCTGCTCCAGCCTGAGAATGGCAGTATCTCTGTCTTTCAGTTCCCGATTAAGTTCTTCGTTCTCCTGCTTTAGGTTTTCCACCTCATCTTCGCCATCTGCCATTTCCGAATTTTTCTCCGTTGCCATCATTCCTCCTGATTACTCCTCAACGCCTTCCGCCGGTGACGGTACCGCTCCCTCTCTCGCTCCGTTCCTGGCTGATTTAGCGTTAAGCTCTTTATTCATTTTTAAAATAGACTCTCTTTCGTCGAGCCATCGTGTAAATTCGTTGTCCGGGTCCATTACCCCGAGTTCGTCCATGGCTGTCCGCCGCGAATGTATGCCGGTCTGCACCATGACCTGCTCGCTGTTCACTTTTCTGTCCATGTCTTTGGGAAGTACCGGACCCCAGACCACCCGCAGGCGGTTTTCCCCGAAGTCCTCCCCCTGGTATTTCTCCAGTAGCTTAAGAATCATCTCGTTACGCCGGTTATAGGCTGCCGCCCGGATGATTCTCTTTCTTTTTACCTTCTGCAATAGCGGCTGCAGCTCGATTTCCAGGGCTACCCCCGACAGGTCCCGCTCGATGCCGCCGAAAGCCGACCGCGGTGATTCCGATAAATCGTGCAGAGCCCGGTAGACGAGGTCGATATAATTGATATGCAGGGTAACGCCGCCGCCCTGGAGCAAATCCAGCAAATAGGCTTTGGCGTCCTCCGGGATATTCCACACCGCTCCTGGTTTTATCGCAATGTCCTCGGACTCTTCTACGTTTTCCAATACGGCAATCGGGTTTCCGGACAGCTCCAGTATCCGTGAAAGCTGGCTCATTGCCCGGTTTAATTCCCGCTGGCTCTCCATTATCTGGGGCAAATCGGATGTCCCCCAGAACTTCTTCGGCTCCCGCAGGTTCGGGTATATCACGAAAGGTATAAAACCGTAGGGATTGGGCTTGGCTTCTATCAAAGCATTATCCAGGTACAATTCGAAATTGGTATCCGTCCACATCTCGACGACTGTGGCCGTCTTGTTTTTCGACTTCTTTCCGTAGATATTCTCCGCTTCTTCCGCCCCCAGGCTGTACCGCGAAGCCACCCGCCATACCCGCGAGATATCATCGCCGCAGCACCAGGCGTAAATACCCTGGACATCCGGTGCCGTTACTCTCACTTTCTTATCATCTCCGTCCCAGATAACCTTATAACAACCATCCCCGAGCACCGCACAGTCTATCTCGGTCTCCAGGTCCAGTTGCTCAAGGTAGTTGTCTCCATGGACCCGGTACAATGCTGAAATGGCTTTACCAGCTTTCTCTTTAGCCGCGTTAGAGTCCTTCATCGGTTCCACGGCATAGCTTATCCCCGTCATCAGGTATGACGTTATCTTCTCGATGAATACCTTGGCATAGTTGAAAGTCAGTCGTCTTTCACCCCATCTCTCACGCCCTATCCACTGTATACCGTAATAAAAATCGAGCAGCGTTTTATAACCCTTTATCCGTTCTGTGTCCAGACGATTCAACTGTGAAGGAACGGTCTCATTCATTCTCTCCCACTTCTCCTTCATTTGATTTCATATTTCAGGTACGCTTTCCTTTATCCATTGCTGACATTATCTTTGCAGAGCTTTTCAAAGCTCTCTGTATCGTTCTTCGGCTCAGCCCCAGCATCACGGCGAGCTCCTTGATTTTCCATCCGTCCCGGTATAGTCTTTCTATTTCTCTGTTTCTTAATTCCTTGAGCCAGCGCTGCTTCCCTCTCGGTTCGTCATAAAGACACTGCGGCAGCGGACAGTTTAAACAGGAATCTAAGAATTCGCACCCTTCGTCCTTGTAGTGACAGTATTCTGGCGGTAAGTCCGGCTCATTTCCTTTGTCTGTCTCTCCGTCTCTTTCCAGTTCTTCATCGCTAATCTCACTCGTCACCAAACTCATATCTCACCTCTCAAACCAGACAACCAAAGATTAGCACGTATGTTCTAATCCAGTCAATAAGTTTCTGTCACTCTTCGGTACTGCTGACTTGACAAAAATACCTGATATATCTAAATTAAAGATAACAACTACTGACTACCATTTTGGGGCTAAACCAGAAACGCTCTGGTGACTGCCCCGAAGGAGGCGAGTATGGCAGGACGTTTTGTTAGATATCATAGGATGCTCTTCCTGTTAGCGCTTATCCCACCGTTGCTGGCAACGCTCGTGTTGACCACTCCCGCTCTGGCCGCGCCGGTAATTTTGATATCCCCGGCTTCCGGAGCTACCGGGACCACCATCACAATACAGGGCAATAATTTCGACTCCTATATAGGTGATGACATTACCA
Organism: uncultured Dehalococcoidaceae bacterium; assembly: GCA_964503235.1. Taxonomy (GTDB): domain Bacteria; phylum Chloroflexota; class Dehalococcoidia; order Dehalococcoidales; family RBG-16-60-22; genus W425. Next base: position 2,873 of record CAZCZJ010000102.1, read on the forward strand.
TAACCTTCGATGCTACTCAGATTCCGAACAGCCCTCTGGAAGTCCCCGGTTCGGGCAGCTTTACCACCGAATTCACTGTACCTGAGACCGCTGCCGTGGGCAGACACTGGATTACGGTTTACAGCACCGGTGGTACCATTACCATGTTGGCCAGGAATTTCTTCATCGTAGAGGAAACAGTGATAACCATGGATGTTTTTGAAGGACCTGTCGGCACCGAGGTAATTATTACCGGTCAGGGATTCTATTCTGACAGAATGGTAAGTATTTACTACTACAATATCGCTGCAGAACACCTTGGTAACGCCCCCACCTCGGCTACGGGCCTTTTTACTTATAATTTCACCATCCCCAACAGCACCGGTGGCAGCCACAAGATTACCGTTCTTAACGATAAAGGAAACCAGGCGGAAACTGAATTCGAAGTAGTACCCGTAGTATTAATAAATTTATCAGCTGCCGGACCCGGTGAACTGCTGGCCATGACCGGCACCGGTTTCGGATATCGCAGCCTGGTAGATATCACCATCGGCACTTATCCTATTACCACCGTCAGGACAAATGACACCGGAGATTTTGAAGTAGTCTTTAACATACCGGGAGTAAATCCGGGAATATTTGATATCAAAGCCTTGGACGATCTTTCCAACCAGGCTAAAGTCAGATTTACCGTCACCGCTTCCGTCGGCATAAGCCATACATCAGGAGCGGTCGGGTCCATCGTAACCCTTAGCGGTAGCGGCTTCACTGCCGGAAACACGGTCAACATCGTTTACGATGATGTAATTGTCGCTACCGTAACCGCCGATAATTTCGGCAAGTTCGTAATATCATTTGATATCCCGGTAAGTACCAGCGGCAGTCATCAAATCACGGTCAGCGATGGTACCTTTACCGAATATTACACCTTCGTCGTTGAGTCTGAGGCACCCGCCGTACCCGGTTTAATCATTCCGGTGAAAAACACCGAGACGAAATCCATGGCTTATTTCGACTGGCAGGATGTTGGCGACCTCAGTCAGCCGGTCGTTTACCGACTTCAGGTAGCCTCCGACCAGAACTTCACGACGATAGTACTGGATAAATCCAATTTACCCGACTCCGAATACAGCCTCAATTTTGATGAAGCTCTTCCCGCCGTAGAAACCGGTATGCCCTATTACTGGCGGGTAAAGGCCAGAGATGCTGCCAGTAATGAAAGCGAGTGGTCGGAGTCCTGGTCTTTTAACGTTAATCCTCCTCAAACCCCGGAACTACTTCAACCCGACCTTGACACCATCGTAGAAATCCCCATATTCTTTAACTGGCAGGATGTTTCCAGCCTCAGCCCACCGGTGACCTATAACTTACAGATAAGTACTGACCTTAGTTTCTCTACGGAAGAACTGAAACTGGAGGTAAGAGGGCTGAGCGATTCGGAATACTATCTATCCGAACCTGAATACCTGCCGGAAACCGGAGAAGAAGTGCCGTACTATTGGAGGGTAAAAACCGTAGACTATGTTAAAAATGAAAGTCAATGGTCAGACCCCAGGTCATTTTACGTACAAGGGGGGTTCTCATTCCCCGCATGGGCCATTTATACTTTAATCGGAATCGCTGCTATCCTGGTCGGCTATCTTGCTTACTGGATAGGGCGGCGCACTGCCTTCAAACCATCGGAATAAATTAATACCAGGGAGGTCAAAATGAAATCGATAAAAATCGCCAAATTACTCGGGATAGCTGTTATCATATCCCTGCTCCTGGTAGCCATACCCGCCTCACCTGCTCTGGGGGCGTACGATATTGTACTAGCTCCTGCCTCCGGTCAAATAGGTGCTAGCATCACCATCACCGGTGCCAATTTCCCCGCCAGCACTCTTATCTATTTCTGCTTTTCCAATCAATCCAAATTAATAAATCAATACATCGGTACCGATGTAACTGTCTATAGTACGGTAGCCAGCACAACCACTACTGCTAGCGGTACTTTAAGTACTTCATTTACCGTACCCACAAAATTTAGCACCAATAACGCCGATGTTACTTCCGGTCCCCATTATCTTTATGCTACCGTATTTACCGCGGATGTTCCCCCAAAACAACTGATTGTCAACGTTATCAACTTCTCCGTAGTCGGTGGTGACATTTCCGTAAGCCCCCTGACGGGCATAGTCGACTCTCCTC
>CAZCZJ010000102.1:5141-7064 GCA_964503235.1 uncultured Dehalococcoidaceae bacterium
GTAGTCGGTGGTGACATTTCCGTAAGCCCCCTGACGGGCATAGTCGACTCTCCTCTGGTAATAACAGGCACTAGTTTTGCCGCCAGCCAGCTAATCACTATCCAATTCGATGGTACAACCGTTATTATCGAAGAAGGTAATACCTCAACCAACACTAGCGGCAATTTTGCTTCCACCATTCTCATACCGGAAAGTAAAGCCGGTCTTCACGATATTACCGCTACTGTAGGTGGTTATTCCGCCAGCGCTCAATGCACCGTGGAACCGGATATCATCATCTTCCCTCAATCAGGAGAAGTCGGTGACTCGGTAAGTATCAGCGGTACGGGCTTTGCCAGACGTCCCAAACTGGTAGATATCTACTTCAACAATAACTTTATCCAATCCGCGCAAACTGATACTCTGGGTAGCTTCTACATACCGGCATTTGAGATACCGGACCTGGGACTTACTCAGGGCAGCTACTATATCGAAGCCGAGGATGAAGATGCAAATCTGGCTGCTGCTTCCTTTACTCTAAATGCTATTTCGCCAACGACAACGCCCCCAACCACGACCCCACCGACTACCTCACCGGATGAAACCGACCTCAGTATTAATACTAGCGGTGACACAATCGGTTCGCTTATCGGCATAGGCGGGGCTGGCTTCACCCCTAACGGTACGGCTGTACTTAAATACGACGGCGTAGAAGTAGCCACTACCACGATTGAATCCAACGGCTCTTTCCTGGTTACCTTCCAGGCTCCTCCCAGCGCTGGCGGTCCCCATATTATCACCGTTACTGACGGCATTCATACCGCCGAAACCACCTACACTGTTGAGACCACCCCACCCTCAACTCCGCCTCCGCTCCTACCGAGATTGGGAGCTAAAGTAAACTCTCCTATTAGATTTGATTGGGAAGACGTCACTGATGACAGTTCCCCGGTAAAATACGCCCTCCAGATTTCCACCGATTCCAGCTTTAGTGCAACCTCGATTGTACTCGAAAAAACCGGGCTTGAAGTCTCTGAATATACCTTGACCCAACAAGAGGAACTGGCTCTTGCCGGTAAGGAAACTCCCTACTATTGGAGAATAAAAGCCATCGATGCTGCCTCGAATGAGAGTGCCTGGTCCGGACCCGGCGAATTTTATGTTTCACCACCCTTCTCCTTCCCCACCTGGGCGATAATTGTTCTCTCGATTCTTGGCGCCTTAATTTTCTTCGGTGTCGGTTACTGGCTGGGCAGAAGGACAGCTTTCTTCTATTAATTAATCCCGGCAACCTGAACCCTATATCTCCCTCTCCTCCAGGCTTCACCCCAAAGGAGAGGGAGATTTTTTTTTAAAGCACTTGACTCTACCTGTCATTGCGAGGAGCGTAGCGACGAAGCAATCTCCACCTCCCACCCCACATTTTCTTGACTGGCTCGCGTAACTCGGATATCATGACTTATACGCAATCCCTGTGTATAAAGGAGGTGTACCCATGCCAGCATCGAGATACGATAAATACGTTGTTCGTAAGCCTGCCATCGTTACCGGCGATTATCAGGATGAAATCCCGGATACGGACAAGATACCGGTTAGCAGTCCCGTGGACACCGGACCCAGGGTTATCTTTTCGCCCGACCGCATCAAAGAAGGCAATTCGATAATCGAATACGGCATAATCTCGGGTGACGTTACCATCGGAGATGGCTTTATCACCGAACCCCATAAGCACGACTACGAAGAGATATTCGTCTTCCTGGGAACCGACCCCGGGGATACCACGGATTTAGGCGCTGAGGTTGAGTTCTGGCTGGGAGAAGGCTCGGAGAGGGATAAGGTCATCATCAATACCTCATCGAGTATCTACGTCCCGCCCGGCCTGGCCCATTTCCCGCAGATTTGGCGTAATGTCGTCCGGCCTGTGATGACCATCGTCGTTATGCC
>CAZCZJ010000103.1:0-7038 GCA_964503235.1 uncultured Dehalococcoidaceae bacterium
TCTCGGCGGCCAGCGCACCGGAGGTCATCGCCAGGTTGATTCCTTCCAGGTTAATACCGTTGGTATAGCATAAGCCGGCGGCATCACCGACCACCATCATGCCGTCGGTATAGACCCGGGGCACGGCTTTGATGCCGCCCTCGGGGACGAGGTGGGCGGAATACTCCAGAGGGATAGCGCCCTTGACGAGTTTCCTCACCTGGGGGTGCTGCAGCAGGTTATCTAAAATTTCGTAAGGGGCCTTGCCAGACTTCCTTAAAGAGTCGAGGTGCATCACCATACCGACGGACAGGCTCTCGCGGTTGGTATAAAGAAAGCTGCCGCCCCGAATGCCTTCCGGTATACCCAGGAAGGCAATGTCAGCGCCCTGGTCACGCACGAGGTGAAAGCGTTCGTTAATGGTGGCTTCGGGCATACCGAGCAGGAGTTTTACTCCTACGCCCATTGCGCCGGGGCTGAAATCGTTTCTCAATCCGGCTTTCTTCGCCAGGAACGACAGGACACCATCGGCGGCGATGACGATATTGCTTCTTAATTCACCCTCCCGTCCTTTTACCGTAATGCCGACAACCTGTCCGTCTTTAACGATTAATTCTTCGGCGGTGCAGTCGCAGAGCAGCACGGCGCCCGCCTTCACCGCCTCATCGGCCAGCCAGTTATCGAAAGCGGGGCGGAGGACGGTATAGCCGTTGTACGGAGGCCGGTCGAAGTTCTCGTTCTCAAAGGTCAGCGACACCGTCGATTCCGGCGTCATGAAAGCCAGCACTTTCTTATAGACATGGCGCTGCAACGGTGCCTTTTCCCAGAAGGATGGAACCATCTCGTTCAGGGCGGGGGTGTTGTGCAGCAAGCCGCCGAACATGTTCTTGGCACCGGGGCGACTGCCGCGCTCCAGCAGACAGACATTAAGTCCTTCACGCGCCAGCTTCAGCGCTGCCACACTACCGGCAGGGCCCGCGCCGACGATTATAACGTCAAAGTATTGTGCCATCTTTCCTGGCCTTTTTTATCTTCTTTATCAACGCGGGCAACACCTCGCGAAGGTCGGCGGCGATACCCACGTCGGAATTCCTAAAGATAGCCGCCCGGGGGTCGCGGTTGACGGCGACAATTTTGCCCGAGTCCTGAATGCCCCCGGTGTGGTGCGTCGCCCCGGAAATACCCAGCGCCAGGTAAAAATCCGGGCTGACCACTTTTCCCGTCTGCCCAATCATCTTCTCTCGGGGGATTCTACCGTCGTCGATAACAGGTCGGGTGGTGCCGACCGTACCCTCGATAAGATTAGCCAGCTCTTCAACCAGGGGTAGTAATTCGTCCGTAGCCGCCCCCATACCGGCCGAGACTACCGTATCAGCCTCGGCGACATCCACGGTACGGAAGTCCACCGACAGATATTCCAGATGCTTTATAATTAGCGTGGACGGTGATAGTGCAGGCTCGAATTCCTGTATTCTTACGCTACCCGCCGACGGCGCGGGGGCAACATTGAGCACCCGCGAATCCATGGTCAGGAGCATGGTACGTTCGGTCTCCGGGACGATTTCCTGATAAAGCTGGTCGCCGTAGGCGTACCGATAAAAGACGGGTTTTGTTATGTCGGACAGGTCAATCCGGGCACAATTAGAGACTAAACCGGCATCCAGCGAGGCCGCCAGATACGGCGCCAGCTCCTGTCCGATGGCGGTATCGCCCATGAGAAAGAGCCACGGCTTTTCCTCCCGCAGCTTTTCCAGCAGCGCCTTACCGTATGCCTCAGCCGAAGGATTTTCGTAAAGCTGGTCCATAAATATAACGGCATTGTTAATCCCAAATTGCTGCAATACCGTGGAATAATCGCGGCTTTCAGGGCTGAAAACCAGTGCCGTCACCGAGCCGTTTACCCTGTCCGCAATATCCCTGGCTTCCGAAAGAAGTCCGAGACTCGTTTGGCTGCTTTCCTCGACGGTAGCGTCGATTTCCGGCAGCACCCAGATTTTTTTCGATCCGGTCATTGAGATTATCTCCCGAACGCTATATCATTCTTCCCACTTTGTCACCTTCGAGGATAGCCATGTCTATCTTCCGCGGCGCCACGCAGTCGCCTATCCTGTACAACTCCTTAACCCTGCCCTTGAGGGCTTTATAAAGGCTGTCCTCTACATTGTTGCCCATGGCGTAGACGACAGCATCGTTATCACTGAAAGTCATCCACTCGTTGGAGTAATAGTTCAGACCCTTTACTTCCAGTCCGTTTATCTCGGTAACGGCGAAGTCGGGCGTGAAGGTAACGCCCTTCTGCGCCAGGCGCTGGTGGGCCAGATAGGCGTCCTGGGAAGGTCCCAGCTCGCTGCCGATGGTCGGCGATGAGGTAACGATGTGGACCTTCCGGCCGCGTTCCGCCAGCAACTCGGCGGTGGCGGTAGCCTGGTGATGCCCGTCATTATCGATAAAGAGCACCCTTTCTCCTACTTCCGATTCCTTCACAAGGGCCTGCCAGACATTGAAAATGTTGGGGCCGTCACCGCCCGGCAGGGGGCAGTCCTTAGGCACCGAGCCGGTGGCGATGATAACGACATCGGCATCCTGCCCCAGTATAAAATCGGCGGTTACCTCTGTATTCAGAACGATTTCCACCGGCAGCAGCTTGAGCTGGTTTTCTTCGTTGCGGATAACGGCGCCGATTTCTTCGCGTCCCGCTCCCAGAGCGGCGATATTCACCTGACCACCAGGTTTGTCATTTTTATCGTAAAGCGTGACGGCGTGACCGCGCCGGGCAGCAACCTCAGCCGCTCGCAGTCCGGCGGGACCGGCGCCAACGATAAGGACCTTCTTTTTGACCACCGCTGGTTTCATCTTGCCGATACCCCGCTCCTTTTCATCGCCGATATATGGATTCTGTATACAGCCCAGGGGCTTGTTGAGTCCCACCCGTCCGTAGCAGCCCTGGTTATCGGCGACGCAGTAGCGAATCTCTTCCAGCCTGCCTTCCTTTGCCTTGTTAGCCAGCTCGGGGTCGCAAATCTGGGCACGCACCATGCCAATCATGTCCGCCTGGCCATCCGCCAGAACTCTCTCCGCCATAACGGGGTCATTGATGCGGCCGGTGCAGAAGACGGGCAGATTAACCACCTCTTTGATACCAGCGGCGAGAGGGATAGTATAACCCAGCGGGACGTGCATGGGACCGCCGACGAGATAGAGGTTGTAGAAGGTGGCTACGCTCAAGTCCATAAAGTCCAGATTGCCGGTGGCTTCCAGGAGGCGGGCAATCTCCTTAACATCGTCGAGCGTAAGGCCACCCGGCGTCATTTCGTCGGCGCAGAGGCGCGCCCCCAGCGTGTAGTCCTGCCCCACCGTCTTTCTGACCGCGTCGATAACTTCGACAGCGAAACGGGTGCGGTTCTCGACGCTGCCTCCGTAGTCGTCAGCACGCAGGTTGGTCAGCGGGGAGAGGAACTGCCGTATCAGGGAGCTGTGCCCTAATTGGAGTTCGATGCCGTCGAAGCCGCCTTCACGCACGTTGACGGCCGACCGGCAGAAGTATTCGATAATTTCTTTAATATCTTCCGGCTCCATTTCCTTGGGGACTTCGCGGAACATGAAATCGGGCACCGGTGAAGGCCCCCAGACGGGGAGGCGTGAATAGCTGCCGTCGCCCTGGCCGCCGTTGTGGTTCAACTGGGCGAATATCTTCGTCTCGTACTCATGGACAGCGCGGCAAATGCGCTGGTAACCGGGCACGACCTCGGGCTTATAGGCGTCGATGAGCTTTTCGTAGGCGTGGTCAGTGGGGTGGACGGTCTGCTCCTCGGTAATAATGAGTCCGGCGCCACCCTTGGCCCTTTCCGCCAGGTAGTAGACGTGGCGCTCGGAGGGCAGGTTGTCCTCGGCGAAATTGGTGAGGTGGGCGGAAAAGGATATGCGGTTGGGCACTATGACCCTGCCGATTTGCAGCGGCGAAAACAGATACTTAAACTGTCCGTGCATAACGCATACCCCTGAAAAACTATTATACACCGAAAGGGGTAGTTCAGGCTTGCCATTCGGAGCGAAGAATCCCGTAATATAACTGGTCACGAAACTCGCCGTTCCATTTCAGGTGGCTTCGTAGTTGACCCTCACGCTTCATACCCAGTTTCTCCAGAACCCGACGTGAACCGACATTTCTCGGATCGCAATAGGCAAACATCCGATTGAAATGGTACGTCTGAAAAGCCCAATTCATGACCGCCCGAGCCGCTTCAGTCATCAGTCCTTTGCCCCAGTGTCGGCGTGAGAGAGAATACACAATTTCGGTTCGCTCATTTTTTCGGTCCCCCTCCCGCTGGTTTACGCCAATCTCTCCAATTACCTTGCCCTCAAGCACTATGGCGAATATCCGGAGTATCCCTATCCGAGCCCAACTCGATGAGTCCGAAAACATCGTAACGATCTTTTCTGCATCTTCTCTCGAGTAGGGTATAGGCGGGATATTTACCTGGTATCTGGCCCATTCAGGGTCGTTGGTATATTCGAGCAGGTCTTCCACATCATCCAGAGTGAAAGGTCTGAGTATGAGCCTCTCCGTTGTTAATTTCTCAGGTCTATCCATTATCTCTTGCTCCCGACCTCCCGGCTCCAGTTAGCCAGGCATTCGGGGTCGGCGCTGTTAAGGTCACGGCTGACGAAGTAAGCCACGGCGGGACAGCCTCCACGGCACTTATCGAAACGAGGGCAAGCCCGGCACGATTCCGGTTCCAGCTGCCGGAAATAGAGGAAGCTGGTCGACTCGTTCCAGATATCTTCAAAGAGAATTTCACGAAGGTTACCTCCGCAGAACTCCCGCTCCTGCATAAATGCGCAGGGATAGACGAAGCCACAGGGGTCGATGCAGGCGGTCAGCTTACAGGCGCCACACATGTCCAGACCGAGCTGGCTTCTGCCGTCCTGAGAGATGGAGAAAAACGAATCGCCGGTTAATATACTGGGGTCATTGCTGAGCCAGCCGGAAAGCTCCTGTAGCTGGGCGGAATTCAATCGGAGGTTATCCCAGCTGTCGCGAGCCCTTCCCGAGGGCCGGAACCGTGAAACGCGTAAACGGGCGCCGTAAGATGACGCCATCTCCTTAAGCTCAGTTAACTGGTGGAAGTTCAGCGAGGTGACCACGGTATTGATAGACAGGGTTATGTTTTTCCCGGCCAGGCACTCTATTCCGCTTAATATTTTATAAAACGTGCCCCGACCGCGGATGCGGTCGTTGACCTCGGCGGAGGCGCCGTCGAGGCTGACCTGGATATTTACCAGGGGATTATCCGTGAAATATGTTACAGCTTCGTCATTCAGAACGGTGCCATTGGTGCTGATACAGGTGACAATGCCTTTTTCGTGGATGTAACGCAGCAGCGGCAGGAAGTAGTCCTGTAAAAGGGGCTCGCCGCCGCCAAAATTGATTTCAAAGACACCCAGCGCCACCAGCTGGTCGACGATGTTTTTACATTCGGTCAGGTTCAATTCGCCAGGGGACTCGTTGCTGCTGCCGGAAAGGCAGTGGATGCATTTCAGATTGCACCTGTGGGTTATCTCCCAGGTGATATTGACCGGGGCGGAGAGGGGCCAATCAGCGTAGTTCATCGACCACCATCCTGCTATCAATAAGCTGTCCGGTCATTTTCTGTAAAGAGCGCTCGACAGCCTCGGCGGGGGTGCCGGTGCGTACGTCGATGCCTTCCGCCAGCCCGGTCACCGTCCATTCGCCCGCAAAGCTATCTGGAGAAAGCCAGTCGCCACTTCTCACGAAGCAGACCTTATGCCGGGGCGGCGAATAGAAGAGCAGTCCCCAGCTCTCTTTTCTCACCCGAACGTTATCCGCCAGGCGGCAAACCATACTAATATACCCCGCAGACGCCGTCGATGCTCAATTCTTCGACGACGATTTCCTCGATAACTTCGGGCTCTTCAACCGTCTGGTTCTCGTTTTTTACTGTTTCCGGTGCTGATTTTTCCATTTGACTTTCAACCTTTCCCTATACCGGCTTATATAAAAGGGTGACGATACCCCGATACATTTTACACTTATCAGGGGATTTCCCGCCACCCGTTTATAAAATGGTTCAGTCTGGTTTTGGTAAGTATCAGATACTCACCCCCTGACCCCCTCTCAAACGGGATAATTTTGCGTGCCCTTAATACATAATGTTTGAGAGGGGGAAGTAATAGAAAGAGGGGCTGGCGCCCCTCTACGCAGGCTACTCCCTTTTTGGGTGAATGAGTTTGCCTTCACTAATTATTGGAGGGAAAGGAGGGGTAATTTTAACGGACAGGCCGTGGATGATACGGGGCGGCCAGGGTGGGAATAGATATTTAAGATGGGGGGCGGGGTATGCCCCCCCCCCCACCCAACAAATGCAAAATATAAACCGTAAAAATCTTATAATCAATATTCAGACTTATATTCTAATATGGCTCGTGGAGTACGCGCTTCATGAGGTCGGTGACCTCCTCGGCGTCAAATGCCTTGGGATTACCCTGGCTACAGAAGTCGTTGGAATAGACTTTTACTATATGGTCGATGTCCTTTTCCTCGAGTCCGAACTGTTCGGAGAGATTACCCGGAGTAATTTCGAGGTCGTCCAGCAGCTGCTCTATCTCATCGAACCACCGGTCAGCCGCCTCGAACTTGGTCATATTCCTCGTGTCGATGCCCATAGCGCCAGTCATGGCGGCGAATTTATCCACCGCAGCGGGCTGGTTATACAGCTCTCCCGCCAGCGTCAGAACAGCATTAATCCGGCCGTGATGGACATCGGTTAAAGCGCTAATCTGGTGGCCGAGGCCGTGGACGATACCGGCACCGGCACCGAAACCGATGGCGATGCCACCCATGGTGGACGCCCAGCACATCCTCTCGCAGGCGTCCTTGTCCATGCGGTTGTAGACAAAGTCTCTCAGGTTGTTGTAGATAAGCTCGACAGCCCGCAGCAGCATGCCGTAAGCATAGGGTCCCTGTACCTTGGTGACGAATGCCTCGAAGCCGTGAGCCATGGCGTCGAAGCCGGTCCAGGCGGCGATATTCTTCGGCTG
>CAZCZJ010000104.1:0-6636 GCA_964503235.1 uncultured Dehalococcoidaceae bacterium
CCGTAGGCGCCGATTTTACCGCCCTTGGTGAAAGGAGCGATTAAATCAATAACCTTGAGTCCGGTCTCGAGGACCTGGGTGCTGGTCTCCTGCTCTTCGAAGGATGGGGGGAGGCGGTGAATCTGCCAGTAATCATCCGCCTTGACCTCGCCGAGGTCATCGAGGGGCTTACCCATAACGTCGAAGAGCCTGCCCAGCGAAGCCTTGCCGACCGGCACCTTCAGCGAAGCACCGGTATCAACAGCCTCGACGCCGCGCGCCAGTCCGTCGGTGGGCGACAGCGCCAGGCAACGCACCCAGTTATTACCCAGGTGGTCCTGCACTTCCAATACGATTTTATCGTCGCCGGTGCCGATTTCGACCGCGTTAAAGAGCGCGGGAAGCTCATCGGGGGGATATTCAATATCGACCACCGTTCCAATTACCTGTACTACCTTTCCAATAGCCATAACAACCTCACATTGTCCTGTCATTGCGAGTCCTCACGCTTCGCTCAGGATAAACTCCCCACGGCAATCCGTTAATCCGGGGGTACGGATTGCTTCGTCGTCCTGACTCTTATCGGGACTCCTCGCAATGACAATATATTTTTTTATCCCTTTTAATGTTTTCATTTTTAACCTTCCAGGGCAGAAACGCCTCCGGTAATATCCAGGAGCTCCGTGGTAATTGCCTCCTGGCGCGCCTTGTTATACAGCAACGTAAGGTCGCCGATAAGCTCGTTGGCGCTGTCGGTGGCGTTTCTCATGGCTACCATCCTAGCCGAATACTCGCTGGCGATGGACTCCATGATGGCGTGATAAATCTCCATCTCCACAAAACGGGGCAGCAGCCCGCCCAGAACAGCTTCGGCGTCGGGTTCATAAATATAGTCGACGTTAGAAGCAGCGGGTATGGGGGCCGGTTCCACGGGGAGGAGCTTTTTGATTACTGGCGTATGTACCATGGTAGAAACAAACTTAGGGTAGGAAATATAAACATTATCGATAGCCCCGCTGGAGTAATCGTCAATAATGATATGGGATATCGGCAGAGTATCCAGCAGGCTGGGCTTATCACCCAGGTCCGTAAACTCAGCCTCCACATCACAGCCCTGCCGAACGGAGAAATCACGTCCCTTGCGTCCGATGGCAACCACCTTGACAGGAACACTCTGTTTGACGATAAAAGCCGCCAGGTTACGGTTTAGGTTGCCGTTGAGACCGCCACAGAGACCGCGGTCAGGGGTGATATGGACCACCGCCATGTTTTGAGTCGGACGCTGCTGGAGAAGGGGATGCTGCAGACCGATGCCGGGTATTGCCGCTAAGTCGGATATAACCTGCTCAATCTTTTCCGAATAGGGCCGTCCGGCCAGGCCGCGTTCCTGAGCCTTGCGCATCTTGGAGGCGGCAATCATCTCCATCGCACGGGTTATCTTGGCGATGTTCTGAACGCCTCTTATACGTCTTCTTACTTTACGAATATCTGCCATAGCTATCTATAGTCCCGCTTTTATTCCGTCCAGAGTGACCTTGCATGAGTCCCCGGCATCGAAAAACTCATTCAGTACGTCGCAAATATAGTCACTGCAATAGGCGCAGTTGGCAACTCCTTTTTCCTGCCCGCATTTCCTAATGGGGCAGACGAGGCAATAACCGACTAGCTTGCCCTTAGTGGTAAGACAGCCGTCACAGTTGATATCCTCTATTTTAAAGGAATGATTATGCCTGACAGTCCAGTCATCAACTACTTCCTGCCTTTTTTCATCGTCATCATTTTGCGTGGCAATATACGCCGCACAGTCCGTACAAATCAAACCGCAATATGCTATTTGTTTTTCCATATTTATTTCACCTCACCCCCTGTGTCCCCTTCTCCTCTCCGGAGAGGGGAGGATTTTATTGAAGGGGTAAACCCCTTCAAGCTACCCCGTTTACTCTGCCGAATAGCCTTCCTTGAACTCCTCAATAGCCTTTTTGAGGGTCTCTACGCTACTATCGTCAAGCTCTTTTTTATCGGCGATAGTTTTAGCTAACTCGGCATAGTTCGTCTCGATAAATTGGTTAAATTCCCCTTCGAAAGCGGTTATCTTAGCCACCGGGACATCGTCCAGATGCCCGTTGGTAACGGCGTAGAGAATCATTACCTGTTTTTCCAGAGCCACCGGCACGAACTGCGACTGCTTTAAGACCTCCTGAATACGCTGGCCGCGTTCCAGCTGCGCCAGGGTAGCCTTGTCAAGGTCAGCGGTACCAAGCTGGGCAAAGGTAGCGACCTCACGGTACTGCCCCATATCCAGCTTGAGACGGCTGGCGACACTTTTCATCGCCGGGGTCTGGGCTTTACTGCCGACACGGGACACCGAGATACCGACATCCAGGGCAGGCTTTATTCCGGCGTTAAACAGGTCAGCCACCAGATAAAGCTGTCCGTCAGTGATGGAGATAACGTTGGTGGGGATATAGGCGGAGACGTCTCCGGCCTGCGTCTCGATAATGGGCAGAGCGGTAAGCGAGCCGCCGCCGTATTCCTTGGCATATTTTGCCGACCTTTCCAGCAGACGGCTGTGCAGGTAGAAAACATCGCCGGGATAAGCCTCACGTCCGGGAGGCCGTCGCAACAGCAGCGAAAGCTGGCGGTAAGCCCAGGCGTGCTTGGACAGGTCATCATAGATAATCAGGACATCCTTACCCTGCTCCATGAACTCCTCGCCCATGGCGCAGCCAGCGTAAGGGGCGAGATACTGCAGAGCCACCGACTCGGCGGCGCTGGCAGTAACCACGATGGTATGCTCCATAGCGCCGTGCTCCGCCAGTACCGCCACAACGCGCGCCACCTGGGAATTTTTCTGCCCGATGGCGACATAGATACAGATTAAATCGCCGCCTTTCTGGTTGACGATAGCATCGAGAGCGATGGCGGTCTTGCCGGTGGAGCGGTCGCCGATGATAAGCTCACGCTGTCCGCGACCGATGGGGAACATGCTGTCGACGGCCTTGATACCGGTCTGCACCGGGGTATCCACCGAAGCCCGCAGGACCACGTTGGGAGCAACCCTTTCGATGGGCCTGGTCTTATCGGACTTGATATCCCCCTTGCCGTCCTGGGGCCTTCCCAGGGGGTCGACGACGCGCCCTATCATGGCTTCGCCCACCGGGACCTCGGCAATGCGTCCTGTACACTTGACCTCATCACCTTCCTTTATCTGGCGGTAGTCTCCCAGGATTACCGCCGAGACGCTATCCTCTTCCAGGTTAAGGGCGATACCGATAACATCATTGGGGAACTGAAGCAGCTCATTATACTTTACCGCCGCCAGACCGTGAATGCGGGCGATGCCGTCACCGACCTCGATAACGGTACCGACATCCACCATGGTTACGGCCGTACCGAACTGCTCAATCTGCTGCTTGAGTATGGATACAATATCCTGTCCTCTAGTTGTCAACTGAGCTACCTCCTTTACCGCACGATTAAGCTAACCATTCTGACTACCTTTTCCTCCCGGTGCCGACGAGTTCCCGCTTGAGAGCCGCCAGCTTGCTGCGGGTGCTGCCGTCCAGCAGCTTACCGCCAATCCTGGCGATAATCCCACCTATAATTTCCGGGTCCACCTCCGCCTTTACCACCACCTCTTTCCCCACCACCGCACTCAGATTTTCGGTCAGCTTTTTCATATCATTTTCATCGAGGGGGACAGCGGTAATAACCTCCGCCTGTTCTATCCCCCGGTAACTATCCAGCAAACGCCGGTATTCGGCGGCAATATCGCCGACCATGCCTATTCCCGACCTGGCGACGAGTAAATACACCAGATTCATCGCCAGCGGATTCAAATCAGTGAGTCGTTGGAACAGTAGTTCCGACTTTTTCTTAAACGGGATTTTGGGGCTTTCCAGCGCGGCCAGAAACTCCCCATCTGCAACGACGCCGCTGATTTTCTGCAGGTCGGACTGCCACCGTTCCAGTTCTTTTTTCTCCAGCGCCAGCTCAAATATCGCCTGAGCGTAGCGCCGGCCGTAGGCTTTTTTCGGCATGATAACTTCCCGTTTTTCCGGTTATTCTTTCTTTTCGGTGGAGCTTTCTTCCAGAACCTTATCAATAAGCTCGCGGTGTTTTTCCTTGTCGAGAGTACGGTCGATGACCTTGCCCGCCGCCAGCACCGTTAAGTCGGCAAACTCACGGCGCACGTCGCTGATAGCCTCGTCACGCTCTCTCTGTATCTCACCGCGCGCCCGGTTGATAAGCGCTTCGGCTTCCTGTTTGGCATCTTCCTGCGCCTTTTGCTTCATTTCCTCGCCGGCCTTGACCGCTTTATCGATTCTCTCCTGTCCTTGACGGCTGGCTTCAAAGAGCTGCTTCTTGACTTCTTCCTCGGCATGGGCCGACTGTTCCTTGACAGATTCTGCCTGATCCATGCTTTCCTTGATACGCTGCGAGCGTTCATCAAGCATACGCATCAGCGGTTTGTAAGCGACAAAGCGCAGGATAACCAGCAGGATGATGAAAGTTACCACCTGCGTTATCAGTACCGGTATATTTATTCCGAGTCCTTCCACAATACCTCCGTATCTCCAAATCAACCTTCAGAGTATTTCATGGACTGCTAATAATAAGCCAGCGATTCCATTATGCCAGGAACATCCAGGTAATAGCCGCCATACCGACTATCACCCCGATTACCATAACCGCGGCTGCTATAATAGCAATGAAGGCTGGAATCCCACTTTCTTCCATAATATTATTCCCCTTTAACTCTCCAATTATCCCAGGTATTATCCGGAATAATTGGAACTATTTCAGCCAGATTTTAGCCAAGGATATTACCGGCCAGTAAGATGGCAACGATAAGGGCATAGATACCAATAGCTTCAGCCATGGCGATGGCGATGAGCATATTGGTCATAATCGGGCCCCTGGCCTCGGGATTGCGCGCCAGACCCTGCATAGCCCCGTAACCCAGGATTCCTATGCCGATGCCGGGTCCCAAGGCACCTAACCCAATGGCTAATCCTGCTGCTAACATCCTGATTCCTTCTGCGTCCATTCTGCTTCCTCCTTATGATATTCCTAATATTAGTATATTAATGCGATCCTTCCTCGTGCGGCGTCACCGCCATGGTAACGAACACCAGCGTCAGACCGCTGAAGATAAACGCCTGGATAAAACCGACCAGCAGCTCCAGCCCGTAAAACGGCAGCGCCAGTATCCAGGGAACGAGAAAGGCGGTGACCAGCAGTAAAATTTCTCCGGCGGTCATATTGCCGAAAAGCCTGAAGGTGAAGCTGATAATCCGGATAAGCATACTGAGAAATTCCAGTACACCGACGAAAGCATCTATCGCCCCGGAGAACATTCCGGTGAGACCGGCCTTAACCTTACCACTAAAGACGCGCCCGATACTGCGGAACAGGCCGCCGAAGTTAATATACTGGCGTATAAAGTCCATGCGGGCATTCTTCAACCCGTAGAAGGCCACGAAAACAAAAGATACCAGGGCGATCGCCAGGGGCGTGTTGACATCCGTGTTGGCGCCACGAATAAGCTCGTGTTCCCCGTATTCAATAGAGCCGTAGCCCGGTATCAGGCTGAGCCAGGCGTTAAAGAGCACGAAGAGAAAAATGGTGGTGATAACCGGGAAAAAGCGTCGGCCGTTCTCTTCGCCGGCGACGCTCTTGCAGAGGTCGTACACCCAGCCCAGCAGGGCTTCAAATATGGCCTGGAGCCGGCCTGGTACAATCTTCATGCGGTGGGTAATGACATAACTGACCACGATGAGGACAATGACCGTAATCCAGGTAGCGATAATCGTGTTGGTTATGGGCAGGCCAAATATGGTGAATAATTCCGGGGCGGGCAGGTGGGGTTCCGGGGAGGGCACGCTCATCCAGGAGGGGAAACTGATTTCAAGGCCAAACTTATCAAGCAGGTTCTGCCCGATAGGACCAGCCAGGAAACCGACGATAGTCAGGGTTAAAAAGACAACTATAATGGCAATTAGAATAGGGAAAGAACAGCCGAGACAGCCACGGCGTTTGGGTTCAGTCACTGGCCGTTCTCCTTGTCCTGCCTGTTGTTCATGACGAGTCGAATCATACGATAAACACCGTAAAAAGCCACCGCCAGTCCCACCGCTAACCCGAGCAATATAAACAGAGGTTTAGTTTCAAGTTTATTATCTACCCAGAGACCGGCAAGAATACCACCCAGAATACAGGCAGCTACGAAAAATCCGACACCCGTCAGCCTTAGAGCCGCTGCCCACCTGCTCATGCCAACCTCAAAATTCTTGACCAAGAAAATGATACCAGAACGCGGTATCACCGGTCAAGTCGAAACGATAAAGGGATGAGCTAAACACGTTTGCCTTTGAAAGGCGATGAGCCGAAATCCCCGGCTTTAACCTCGCCGGCGATATCATCGCCGGTGACCTTGCCCTTATATTCGAGGTTCATTTTGCCCATGGGGCTGCTTATCTCCATCTGCCAGGAAACATCGTCGCCGCTGACACTGCCGCCGCTGAATTCCGATGCACCCATGGGGCTATCAACTTTACCACTTAGAGTATCGCCATCAGTCGATAAAGTCAGTTTCATCGACTGCGCGCCCATCGGAGTATCTACAGTTATGTCATATGTACCATCAACTGCCAT
>CAZCZJ010000105.1:0-5856 GCA_964503235.1 uncultured Dehalococcoidaceae bacterium
ATTTTTTCCTGGCTGCGGCGCATGAATTCAGAGTGACGTTTCTCGGTCCTACTTTCTACCGGTTCATGCTCCGGTTCCTCGTGAGGACGCCTCGACCGTATAAAAGTCATGATAATGTTGTAAGCGAAGACAAATGCTGCCAGGACGACCACACCCCCGGCCATCGCCCGAAAGATGAAATGGACTTTAAGTGTCACCAGCGTTTCCACTACGTTGATATGCGTCCACCAGTTGGAATTTGCTACCAGCCCGACAATCGTCATCGCCAGGAAGAAGAAAATAAATCCCACGAAAGCTACCCAGAAGCTTAGGCGCATCATGTGGTTGCTGAAAACCCTTAACTTTAGTATACGGGGAACGAGGTAATATGCCGCCCCCACCGCCAGGAAGCCGAAGCCGCCCAGCAACGCCAGGTGGGCATGGCCGACCGGCCACTGGGAAAAGTGGGTGAACATGTTGGCATCCCGCAGCGCCTGGAAACTGCCCTGAATGGACGCGAGGACATACATGAAAAATCCGGCCATGATAAAGAGCAGCGGGACATTGCCGAGGAGTTTGTTCCACGATCCCCGCAGGGTAAGAAGGATATTGGTACCGAAAGTTATAACCGGCACGAGCATGAGGATGCTCATGATGATGGCGATGGTCTTGAGCCACTCGGGAATCGGCGCCTGAAGCAGGTGATGAGCGCCGACACCGGTATAGAAAAACGCGATGGTGAAAAAAGCGATGAGTGAAAGCAGATGACTGTACAGCGGCCGGTTAATCAGCTTGGGAACGAAGTAATACCAGGCGGGAATGCCCAGCGTAGTAAACCAGAGGCCGAGAACGTTATGACCATAATACCAGTTGAAAATGGCGTCCTGGATACCGTTGAGGGCCCCGGTTGGCGGTTGCCACATAACGTTGCCAATGAAATAGACAATCGGGAACCAGAGCAGCGTGCCCATGTAATACCAGAGCGATACGTAAAGTTTCTTTTCCCGCCGCCTTAATATCGTGCCGAAAACGATGTATCCCAGCAGGAATAATGTCGCCATAACGGCGACATCTATCGCCCAGGGGAGCTCGGCGTATTCCCGACCCTGACTACCGCCGAGGAGTATCCAGATAATACCTCCCAGTATAGCCCCGTTCCAGAGTATGGCGGCCAGCATCGCCAGGCGGGGTCTGTAAAGCTGGGTGGCGCACAGCCGCGGAACAATCCACAACATAACGCCGAGAAGACCGGATGAAATGAAACCGAACAGCACGCCGTTGGTATGAGCCGGACGGACAACGCCAAAGGTAAACCACGAAGTATCACCGATAAAATCAGGCAGGAAAAACTTAATGGCGAGGATAAAACCGAAGGCGGCAAAGAACGGGAACCACAGGACTGACATCAGGAACCATAATTTGGCTGCCCTGTCTCCGGAGTGGTGGTCTACGCCCACCGCGGATGGCTGTTCGGTCAATGATGCATCCGGCAA
This sequence comes from uncultured Dehalococcoidaceae bacterium, assembly GCA_964503235.1. Classification (GTDB taxonomy): domain Bacteria; phylum Chloroflexota; class Dehalococcoidia; order Dehalococcoidales; family RBG-16-60-22; genus W425. The sequence continues at coordinate 1,473 of CAZCZJ010000105.1, forward strand.
ATTGCCACCGTTTTCTGTCATTACAGCTCTCCGAATTTTATAATATTAACCTTATCATCCTTGCTTGTCAAATCATCAGTTTTGACAATTGACCCTAAATTGGATTGCAAAATCCTGAAAGAATCAGTACACTCACGTTAAGGAAAGAAGGCATCGAATGACAATATTTCAAGGGACTTCGCAGGATATATACGTTCACTGGCTGATACTGGCACTCGGCATCGGTATCCTCATCTCCGGCATTGCCGTCATTACTACCTGCCGGAGCGTTGCCGGGTTTTTCCATCTCCTCCAGGGCAAGGATTCGCTCAAGGCCAGAGTATATAACACGTATTTCAGGTTTCACTCCTATTACTGGGTTGCTTTCGGGCTGTTCCTGGTGCTCCATCTTATGGTTACCATAGTACATATTGGCCTGCCATCATCCGGCGAGCCGTATGCCCTCGCTCACCAGGTAGTGTTTTACTCGGCGATTGTCAATTTCTTACTCGTCCTAGTGGTGTTTACTTCATGCAAGAGTTTTCTCAGTCTCGTCAGCCTTTTTACTTCCAGGAACCCTCTTTCCGGGAATATCTTCAAGGGGTTCTACAGATTTCACTCAATTCTCTGGTGGCTGCTGGCTGTTTCTTTCATCGTGCATATTGTCTTTGGGATTATTCACGCAATTAATACCTGAGATAACATCCCCGATCTCTTAAAATTGAATATCTTACACCTTTTTACCGTTATGCTTATGCCCTAACCGGAAGAATGATATCCGTCTTTGTTCTAACAGGCTTGAAATAGTACGGTAGGATAGAGTTCGACTCTACTTGAATGTACAGATTTTGACATTCCGTTTAGCCTCAAAATCAGCGCAATATAATAGCGGAATCAATGAAAAGAAACTTATTGGATGGTGGAATTACCTAGACTCATAGCGGAGGGCTATGCCAGATCATCGGTATTTGCGGTTGATAAGAAGTTTAAGTCTGAGCAGCGGATTATGCCTGCCAATACAGAACCTATGCCAGAAGACCTATGGGAACTTCGCTATCAGAATCAACGTCTACCGGGTATCATGTAGCAGCATTCTATTTAATGACAATGTTAAAGCCGGTGTGTTCCTTATAGGTATCCCGCATGACTCGTTCAGCGACATCTTTTTGTCGATTATGTACGATTACTGAGTCTTGTATGGATAAAGCGGGAATAGTAAGCTGCAACAGCTTTAGAATGGCAGAGGTCATATTGTCCGATTCCAGGAGCATTAGCTTATTCGCCAATGCGTTGTAAACGTACTTCTCAATTGCCGGATGGGCCTTCTTGATGGCTTCTACAGATTTTTTCGGAGTCAAGTTGTACTTTTTTAACTCCCAATATAAAACTGGTTCAGGAACAGCCTATGCATAGATAACATCTTTCCTTGTTAGAGATGCAGACGGCAAGCCGATGGTAATGGTACGTGTGGGAAGGGAACTTTGTCATCCCTAATACCATCTTATTGGGGCTTTAGCTTCAGGTGGTACTTTTTAGTACCACCTTGTTATTTATAATGGTAAATATTCATGAAATAATCTTTAAAAATGGTGGGATAAGTGAGTTTTTGTTAATTTAAGTGAGATTGAAGTTGATATTTAACGCTGATAAACTTTAAATACCAATATATGACGATTTAAGGGGTGTGAGAGCGACATTCAAGATAATAATAACCAATAAGAAGTCGTAAAAGTAAAAATAATTTAATGTAAAAATAATATTGCGTAATATCGAAGGGGGCAATGATCTGTACCTGTAATTGGACACTTGGGTAGCAGGGAGTCACTAGTGTAACCGACCTTTGTCAAGGTCGGTTCTTTTTTTGAAAATAGTAGTAAGTATCCAAATCAAAGAGGGGGAAATTTCGGGATGAAGATGAGCAGGATTTTAATTCTATTTTTGGTAATCGTATTTCTTTCGAGCCTGTTACCCATAGGCAGTGGTGTGCTAGCCGATGCTACTCCAATTACTTTCTCAGGGGAGGAACTCCTGGGGAGACCTACGGATAATTCAATAACTATTAATATAGTTCCCGATGATAATATTGATGTTTATTACGAATACGGTACTTCTCCCGGGGTATACGGAACATCGACGCCCATTCTGTTGGCTACAGGTGGGGAACCACATGAAATTGTTATCAGCGGACTTGCGCCGAATACCAGGTACTACTACCGAATGCTATATCAACAGCCAGGTGAAACCGGCTGGATAATAAGAGATGAACACACTTTTCATACGCAGAGGATTCCGGGGAGTACCTTTACCTTTACTATCATAGCGGATTCACATATGAGTGGTGGCGGGGGTAGCGAATCTCTGTACGTACAGACCCTAAATAACGTGTTAGCTGACAATCCCGATTTTCATTTTGACCTTGGCGATACATTCTGGACGGACAGTGTGACCACTGTAGCAGCAACAGAACAAAAATATCTCGCTCAGCGTGCTTGGATGAGTATAATCAGTCATTCGGCTCCGATATTCATAGCTACAGGCAATCACGAGAACGAAGAAGGCTGGAATTTCGATGACTCTCCCAGCAAAGCCCTGTTAAGTGTAAATGCACGAAAACTCTACTACCCCAACCCGATTACAGACGGTTTTTATACCGGGAACGATGATACCCTGGCGGAGATCGATGGCGACCATCTCCGCGAAAACTACTATGCATGGGAGTGGGGTGATGCCCTTTTCGTGGTCATTGACCCGTTCCAGTATACGATGATCAAACCATACGCGGGAACTGCGGGGGGCGAAGATAACGATGAAACGGTAAGCAATGACAGGTGGGACTGGACGCTGGGCGATGAACAGTACCAATGGTTCAAGGATACGCTGGAAGGCAGCAGCGCCACTTTTAAATTCGTCTTTGCCCATCACGTAACCGGAGGTACGTATGATTACGTACGGGGTGGAGCCGAGGCAGCGCCGTACTTCGAATGGGGTGGAAAGAACCTGGACGATACCTGGGGATTCGATACCGAAAGGCCGACATGGGATGTTCCGATTCACCAGTTGATGGTTGATAACGGGGTAAGCGCTTTCTTCCATGGCCATGATCACGAGTATGCCTACGAGCAGCTTGATGGTGTAGTCTACCAGCTAGTCCCGGCGCCCAGCATGACCGGGTATGGATTTAATCTCTACAGCGAGAGTGACCCGTATACGATAAAGGTTCTGCCTAACTCAGGACACCTCCGTGTTACGGTTTCACCAACGCAGGCTACGGTCGATTATGTGGCAACATCCGACGGGACGGTTAATTACTCTTATGACATTCTAGCCGGTGAGGCACCAACATATACCTTAACGGTGAACACGGTGGGTAACGGCAGTGTCAGTCTTAACCCCGCTGGCGGTACCTATCCTTCCGGTACGGTGGTCACTCTGACGGCCACTGCTGATCCGGGCTGGACCTTTAGCACCTGGGGCGGCGACGGTACTGGGGATGCCCCCGGCACCCGGTCAGTGACGATGGATGGCGACAAGAGCGTAGCGGCAACCTTTACGGTTGAGACCGGTATTTTGGGTGACGTCAATGGTGATGATACAGTGAATTCCACCGATGCCTTGATTATACTATCTTGCGATGTGGGGATTGATACCTCGGCGTACTGTCCCATGAATTGCGGCGATGTCAACGATGATGGACTGATTAACTCCACCGATGCCTTGATTATCCTGTCCTACGATGTGGGTATTTACGTTCCGTATCCGGTGGGAGAACCCGGATATCCATCCAGCGTAACTCCGTGTCCGGGATGTAGTCCCTAACTGAGGAGTCTCAGCATGTGGTTGAAAATTGAACAAGAATGTCTAACACAGGAGGTAAAGAAAGGAAATTGGTAAGCAGATTACGTAGTTTTAAATCATTGATATAGGTATCAAACAGGGTATCATTGTCTAACTGGCGAAGTCGTAGTTGTGAAGACTCTTTCAGTCTGGATTAACAAGGGAGCTACTATTTTAATTAGCGACGACTGTGAAGTAAGTGTGGACTAAACATACCTGCAGTTTGAATGTGATTTCATCTACAAAAAAGAATAGTCCCTACTAATATTTCAAACAGCGCTGGAGCCTCCAAAGAGGCTCCAATTCGCTGTTTTTTAAATAAATAGGTTCTGTTTTTAATTCATAAAATTATGCTTCTACCTCAGCCGTGAAATCGACCGGCCTTTTTTAGGGGGAATGGATAGTTCGTCATTTTGTTATCTCTTCATTTTGACTTGGATTTTTCTTAATGAACACCTTATTTAGGTTTGATTGGTCAATTGTTAAAGTGATATCATTCCTTAGGCGATAACCTAGGATTAATTGGTCATTCGAGGTACACGTATGGAGAATGAATGATGCCCGCGCCTTT
>CAZCZJ010000106.1:0-5845 GCA_964503235.1 uncultured Dehalococcoidaceae bacterium
TCCGTCCACCAGCGTCCCGTTTCCAGGTAGATATTCTTGTGAGAGGCGGCTACGTGCAGGCAGCACTCGTAGAACCACTCCCACCAGCCTCCCTCGATGCCGGCATGTTCCAGTATTATCGGTACGTCCGGCATGGCAACCGCCAGGGTATGCACCCACAGCGGATTATAGGTGAACTGCGCCCCGTGATAGGCGATAGCGTAACCGCCCGGAGTGCCGGTGTGATAACGCATGGGCACTTTATAAGCGCGGCATACCTCCATGACCTTGAGGCAGTTCTTGATGATTTCCTCTTCGGTCTGAAAGCGTGGTGGCTGTCCTTCTTTCGGCTTACGCATGGGTATCAGTACCATCTCACCGATGCCCACAAAGTTGCCGGTTTTTAACAGGTCGGCCAGCGCATCACAAAAACCTTCGATAGTCCACTCCTGCTCATCGGCCATGCAGCTGTCCTGGTATTCTTTCGGCCAGCAGACGGCGGCGAATTTATCCGGGTATCTCTTGACCTGGTCGACGTTGTTCGGATTGGTCATCCCGAAGGCTGGCTCGATGATGCACATGTCCACGCCGTAACATTCCATGTCGTAAAGCAATCGTGGCGAGTTGTCGTAAGCCTCCATCTGACCCATAACCTGGCCGAGCTTGTCGAAGTCCTTGGAGCCTTTCAGCGCCTTGCCCGCCGCGTGGCGCTGCGAATGAACGTGGGTATCGACGATAAATCTTCCTAGTTTCATGGCATTCCTCCTTTATTTATTTTCTACCTCACCCCCTGTGTCCCCCTCTCCTTGATAGGAGAGGGGGAGATTATGGAAGAGAGGCTTCGGCCCCTCTTGGACGCCCCGCTTATATATATTAATGACTACTATCCTGTATCCTCCCCCTATCAAGGAGAGAGTGAGATTATAGAAGAGGGATTGACACTCCTCTCAGACACCTCGTTTTAAAAATGTGTCATTGCGAGCGAAGCGAAGCAATCCGTTTTACAACCACGGCATAATAACGCCCTTGATATATCCCGGTACCCGGTTGAGATTATCCTCAAAAGCCTGCCCGATGTCCTCAAGTTTATAACGATGAGTGACCAGCTTGTCCATGGGATAAATACCCTTTTGCACCGCCCACATGGCTCGGGTAAGCTCGCTCTGGTGGTCCGTGGACATGCCGATACCTTGGGGACTGTAGATGATGGGCGATTTAATCCAGCTGAATAATTCGTAGGTATCCGGGACTTGATGCCAGCCTACCATGATTAACTTGGCCCGGTTATTCTTGATAACATCGCCGACCATTTTTATGCCGGGCGGATGCCCGACGACTTCTATAGCCACATCCACCCCGCGTCCTCCGGTTATCTTCATTATTTCGGCAACAACATCATCTTTACCGGGATTCAGAGTGATAGTAGCCCCCAGTTCTTTAGCCATTTTCAGCCGATTATCATCAAGGTCAGCGACGATGTATTCTCTCAATTTTGGGTGAGCCACTCCGGCAATAACACCCAGCCCCATAAAACCGCAGCCGACCTGGAAAACGTAGTCGCCCATTTCCGGGGTAGCTGTTCTGGCGATGGATACCAGGCTCATTAGAGGCTCTCCCAAAGCATGCTCGAAGGGTATCCCGTCGGGGATTTTCTCGATGACGGTGCCATGCCCGCGAGCCAGACGGTCGGACGGGTCGCAGACGGCATACTCGGCGTAGCAGGCGCCCGAGAAAAATCCCGTTATCCTGTCACCAACCTTATAATCCTTTACGTTCTTACCTACTTCAGCTACTGTTCCCGAAGGTTCGTGGCCGGCCTGTCTCGGGAATGGCATCCGGTGTTTCATCACCTCGCTCCCGGAGTCGAGATATCCGGACATGTCGCTGGAACACACACCGCAGGCTTCTATTTTTACCAGCATTTCGTGGTCTTTGATTTTCGGCGTCTCGACTTCTCTTATCTCAAACTTCCGCGGGGCGACGATAAGGGCAGCTCTCATAAGCTGTTTCCTCCTTAAGCTGATATCTTTAAAAACAGCACTCGGCTGAATTTTACGATAGACCGATAAAAAGACAGGCGAGTCTTAGGAAGCTATACGGTTGTACTAGATTGTACTCTTTCCGCCACCACAATATCAATTTCTATGGTAAGGCTTAAGACTTGAATCAAGATATATATATTCCGTAGTATATAAGTAGTATATAAAAGGAAGGTTCTATTTGTATTTGGTTGATAGGTACTTATCTCACCCCTGACCCCTCTCCATCCGAAAACATCGGTGAGACACCGCAATTAACACTGGCCGGAGAGGGGGAGAGCATTTAAAATCAACCAATACCATCGGGGAATTATGTTGACAATTATTCTTAAGGGTGATACTTTTCAACTATGTTGATAAAATTAGTCAACTTAAAAATCATTCATATTAGTTTGAGATATTAATGTTAAGAGAGAGGTGCGAAGATGTCGGAGCCAACCGGAAAAGTAGACAGGTTATGTTATAAGAATATTGAAATACCGGTGCTGACCAGGGGTATTGCCGGGGATGCCGCCGAACTTATCGGGAATACACCGATGGTCAGATTGAACCGTATCACCCGGGATTTGAAGGCAGAGGTAGTAGCCAAGCTGGAATCATTTAATCCGACCAGCAGCATCAAGGACAGGATTGGGGTTGCCATGATTGTCGATGCCGAGGAAAAAGGCTTGATAAAAAAAGATACCGTTATTATTGAGCCAACCAGCGGTAATACCGGCATCGCCCTGGCTTTTATGTGCGCTGTCAGGGATTACCGACTTATCCTCACCATGCCCGATACGATGTCGCTGGAACGACGGCAGCTTCTATCGGTTTTCGGTGCCGAGTTGGTTTTAACCCCGGGGACTGATGGCATGCCGGGGGCGATAAGAAAAGCCGAGGAACTGGTAGCTGAAAACTCCAACTACTTCATGCCCGGACAGTTCAAGAATCCGGCCAATCCGGAAATCCACCGGCTGACTACCGCCGAAGAGATATGGCGTGATACCGAAGGCAGGGTAGATATTCTGGTAAGCGGTGTGGGGACCGGGGGAACATTAACCGGGGTTGCTGAGGTTATTAAATCAAGAAAGCCGGAATTTAAGGCTGTTGCCGTCGAACCGGTTGATTCTCCCGTACTCTCCGAAGGAAAAGCCGGGGCTCATAAGATTCAGGGTATCGGGGCCGGTTTCGTACCGGATGTCTTGAGAACGGACCTGATTGATGAAATAGTAACCGTCAGCAACGATGATGCCGGTGATATGGCAAGGAGGCTGGCTAAACAGGAAGGAATACTGGTTGGCATATCGTCGGGAGCGGCTGTCTGGGCAGCCTTAAAAATAGCCGCGAGAACTGTAAATAAAGGCAAGCTTATCGTGGTGATTTTACCGGATACCGGTGAGCGGTACCTGTCAACCTGGCTTTTTCAGGACCTCTATAAGTAGAGGTAGGTAAGAACTTATGGCTCCTGTTCCTTCCGCGAACGTGAAAATACTGTTTTCAGCTTGTTGAGCGTACTATTTCCCCAGCCGTATTTTCTGGCTAATATCAAAGCTGCGGCAATAACCACCAGCCCGCATACGGTAAGCGAAGTACTCAGCAGTGTGATTTTCATATCGAAAAGCCAGTTGAGCCAGAAAACACTCAGCGGTACCAGGGCTATCGACAGCCCGAATGACAGGGCGGACCTCTCTATCCAGTCGATGGTCTTTCTTAGAAAGAACACATAACTCCAGGCTAGTCCGGGTATAAAGAGGACGAATACACCGCCGAATATCAATCTTACTATTTCACCTGCTGTCATCAGAAGCCGCCTTCGCGATATTGATATACTATCGCTCCATTATTATATACTATCTGGAAATATTTTCCCCGGAATTTCTCCAGTCCGAGATAATTGTTTTCATTGATAGAATAGTAAATATATACGGGGCTATCATATCTATCCAGGAATTGCTTCGCCACCTCCGGGTCATCCGTGTTGAAGAAAATATCCCATTCCTCTTTTTCATATAAGTCCCATTCGAAAATTCCTGGAGCGATGACTCTTCGGTCGCTCCACCCCAGAACCCAGGGAGCATCGTTGGTGGTTGCCAGTACGTAAGCGTTCTCTTCGGTATTTTCTTTTATCCACTCCACTGCCTGCAGTTGCTCTTCGGTTATTAGTGGTTCAGCATCAGTTGCCGAATTAATCGTGGGTATCAAGGCTGCTACCAGGAGAATTATACCCGCGCCAATACCGACGACTCTCCATATACGTTCTCTGTTTAGCAGGGTATAGTCTATACCTATCGTTGCCAGTATGACCACGGCGATGTCCAGCGGGATGATGAACCGGTTAAAGAAAAACAACTGGGCTATAACGATAATGGCACTGATAACCAGGAAGAAGAAAACGCTGTTCCAGTTCCTTTTTATCGCCAGGTATATTCCCCCGATTAAGGCGAAGGGCAGGTAGGCGATTGAAAACTTCGTATAGGTATCAAAGTCAAAAAAGGTACCTCCACCCAGTCCCCCTCCGGTCTGGATATTCGTCATCGCCGTTTCCAGCGCGCCTGATAACACCCCCCAGTTTATCTCCCACCGCGTCACCCAGAAAGGAATAATTAATACCGCCGTTCCGAGTACCGCCAGTAAAAGGTCTCTCCTTCGATTTGTCAGGAAGCAGGGCACCAGAATCAGAGCGAACAGCAGGAATTCGGGACGGTGAAAAATCCCCAGCGCGGCGAACATCAGCGTCATTAGCACGTACTTCTTTTTATCCAGAGCGTAAATCGCCAGCAGTAAAAACAATAAACCCAGGACATTTTTCAGGTAGAAATAGGTGAAAACCTCGAACTGAGTGCAGGAAACGGTATATAACAGGGCGGCGATTATCCCGGCTCTCTGCCCGAAGATGTTTCTGGTTACCATGAAGACCGGGAAGACCAGGAGCGCCCCGAGAAAGGGGAAAAGATACTTGATGTTATCAATGGCGTCGGCACCCGCTACAACGTGGGTTAAATCGGTAAGTACCGGGAGACCCTGAGGGTACATCTCTTTAATCCAGGTTGCCAGACTCGCCTCGGGAATCTGAGGTAGGGAACTGGCATATAAGTCCATCGTGTATTTGTAGAAACCAGGGTCGTACCCGAGCGGCACGGAGCTATTTATCAGCGGTAGTAATCGTAAAAGAAGGGCGAAGAAAAAGATAACCAGGAGAATTATCAAAACACCCGGCAGCTTGGTTTCATTAGCTTTATCACGCCTTAATAGATGCGGTAAAGCAAATATTGGCAGAGCTAATATGAAGTACTGGTAGTAAATGGGAAAGTCCAGGACTTCTAACTCTCTAAGCAGGACCAGTATGAGAAAAACAACAACCAGTTGGAGGTAACTTAATTCAACTATGCGGGCTATTTTCCCCTTCACTCTCCTCCTCTCCATCCTTTTGCCAGATAAGTATGGATAACAGAACAATCAGAATCCCACCGGCTAACGATATCAGGTACGAAAGCCAGCCTATCTCCCGGGTCTTGTACCATATCAGAGCAGCCCCTATTAAACCTATACACACCAACGTAATGATATTACCTGTACTTATGGTTTTTTCTATAGGTTTTTCACTTTCCTGCCTTGTGATGATGGTTATTACCCCCGATACGATAACCGCAATGAGCCAGTAGTTAAGATTGAGATAGCGGGAAACGCTCCCTGGGGAAATAGTCTCTATCAGCAGCAGTATCAGGTAGGTTACCAGCAGGGTAATAAATAGCTGCTGGATAGAAGACACTATAGCTCTGAAAGATCTATTTTCAGACCATGTTTTCAAATACTTTTTAATTCTATTAACGATGTTATTCATCATT
>CAZCZJ010000107.1:0-5716 GCA_964503235.1 uncultured Dehalococcoidaceae bacterium
CCGACTCCTTTCTGATGGGTCATGATGAGCTGCAGGTCGTCGCCGCACTTGGTAGCCTGGCAGTCGATCAACATACCGGCTTTTTTAGCCTTTTCCAGGCATTCGGCAGCTTTGGCGATAATAGCAGGGTGTGACTCGGAATGACCGACATATCCGCCGATGTCGGCCTTGATTACGGACAATGTAATCTTCATTATTACCTCCGGATTAATTTAGTATTCTATGCCCTTTCGGGCATTAATCCCTTTATCAAAGGGGTGTTTGACCTTGACCATCTCGGTTACGAGGTCGGCCTTTTCAATGAGGCGGTTATGGGCATAGCGACCGGTGAGGATAAGCTCTACGTTTTCCGGTTTCCGGCTGACGAGGTCGATAACGTCATCGAGTTCTATCAGTTTGTATTCCACGGCAACATTCACTTCATCCAGTACCACGAGGTCGTATTTACCGTTGAGGGCGGCCTCACGAGCCGCCTCCAGGGCGAGTTTTGCCTGCCTGATATCCTCAGGGTCGACATTGGCCGGGTCAATAAGACGCCGCAAACCGAAGCTGGCAACGTCAACGTCAGGTAGTTTGGTCAGAGAAGCGTATTCGCCACGGTTGTAATCGCCCTTCATGAAGAAAACAATGAATACTCTTAAACCGTGACCGGCAGCGCGAAGGATGGTACCCAGTGCTGCCGTCGTTTTGCCCTTGCCGTTGCCGGTAAAGACCTGGACCAGACCCTTACCGCCTTGTTCTTTCGATGAAGCCACTTCTTCCTTGAAACGATTGATTAATAAATATACACAAACATTCTATTTACGCGCTGTAGGAAAAAAGGTAGCATCCGGTTAGAAATGGGTAATATTTTAGGTAATAAAGATGATACAGGAGCCCCCGGGGTTCCTGGTTGAAGCAGTGACATCTGGCAAATATATGCATATATTACACCCGACAGTCTAATACCCGATAAGAAATAATATGTCAAGCAATGGCGACTATCAGAATAATAAGCCAATTGTCAATCAATACAGTTTAGCAATAACCTAGCGAAATGTCAATATCGCGGGTTCTGTTTGGTTCCGGTTGCATTTGGTTGAGAAGTGCTTGCCTTACCCCCTGACCCCCTCTCCAAACAGAGATATTAAATCTATCCGGTAATACTTATGTTTGGAGAGGAGGAGAGGAAAAAGAGGGACTGACGACCCTCTCAAACACCCTGTTGGGGAGTGGGGTGAAAGAATACGGGATAGTCGCACGATGATACGAGGGCGGTCTCAGCCTACGCCAAGGCTGCGGCGGGCTAGCCGGGTGGGAATAGATAATTAAGGGGGGTAAATGGGAGGGGTTAATGCGCGGCAACCGGATGAGAACGGGCTCATACCCGCGTTTGTTTATTAACCTGAGGTAAAACTTTAGGTCTTGTCCTGATTAGATGGGTAAATCCGACCAGGCATGGCAAAGCAATACTGTAGAGAATGAGCGGAACAGAGGTGCCCATCCACCAGCTGACTAATGAAAGAGGTGCAAATAGGACAGCGCTGGCAATAATGACGTTTCTTTTTAAAAGGAGGACCAGTATTGCCGGGGTTGCCAAAACGAGCATGGGTTTGGGTATCAGCAACAGCAGTACCCCGATAGTCGTGCTCTCGCCGCGACCGCCCCGGAAACCGATAAAGACCGGCCAGTTATGACCGATGACAGCGGCGGCACCCGTAATCATAATGAAACCATGGGAGACGCCGCTGGCCTGGGCAATGAGGACAGCTAGGAAACCTTTAGCGGCATCGATGACGCCGACGGTGATACCCGCCTTACCGCCCAGCTCACGGAAGGCGTTGGCGGCACCGGAATTCTCATCGCCCATCCGCCGTATGTCTTCTCCCCGCAGGAGGCGACCGGCGATATAGGCGGTGGGTATGGAACCTAAGATATAACCCGTTATTATTACTACCCAGGGCATATTTCTACCTCAATACTGGTGCCGGGAGAGGGACTCGAACCCACAAGGATTTCTCCGGCGGATTTTAAGTCCGCTGCGTCTGCCATTTCCGCCATCCCGGCACTTCTTGAGTTATTGTAGGGTGTGGGTGGAAGGGTGTCAAGACGATGGGCGGAATCAGCGTTGGTAGCGCCGGAACTGTTCCTCGATTTGCTCCGATTATTCCTGCGTTGTTACGCAGGGCAATTCAGGCATAGCAATTATTTACAATATGATGTTGAACCTGTGGAATAGCATTTATTACCAGAAAAGACCCGCCTCTTCCATATCGATTTCAGCAGAAAACTTGACGAGATTTCCCGATCGGCTTACATCAACGCGAGAGAAATCAGATGATTCCATATCGCTTTCGATATCGCTCAAGGCATCCTCGGCATCTTCACTATCATCAAATAAAAAGCAACCGCTAAACTTCATCAAGTCTGCATTCACCTTCGAAAAAGCCATTCCCGCAGCACCTGCACCGGGGTAAAACTCTCCGGCCATGATTATAGAAAATAGTCCGGGTGACATTTCCCTGATTACATCACGGACGTCTTCATTTTTTTCATAGACTGATGTCTCCGGGTCAGCTATGACTTCTATAGATTCCTCAACACCGTCCTCACCACCAAGGATTAAGGTGTTATTGTGAATCGCTACAACATCACTATAGCCGTACCATATCTCAACGCCCATGTAATCGTCTTTATCGTAATCATCATCCTTCAGTTGGTCCCTGATAGCATCAAAGTTAAAGTCTCCGTTTAACCAGATAACTTCCCCGTAATTGACTACCCCCATTCCTATATAGTTAATATCGTCGAAGTCCATGATGTCCGTGTCAGAGCCAGCGTTAATTTCATATTCAAATGAGTCTTTCATCTCTTCATATAGTTCGCTGAAGTCTTTATCCGACTTAAACTTTATAACGTCGATGAAAAATATGGTTCCCGTATCTTGCGGCGCCATTTTTGCCAGACCGGTAAGGCTGGTAAAGCCGCCCCCTCCACCATCACACCCTGGCAGTAAAAGGGCACTCAATAGAGTAACTACCAGTAATCCTGATAGAACCGTTAGAACTTTGCTTTTCATAATGGTTTAAACCTCCCCACAATAAAATATATCCCGGATAGAACAGTTCACGTATTTTATCTTGATTAACGTTATTAATCAAGATAACGGCTTGACAATATATTATTCTCTCCCCATCCCGGCACTTCTTGAGTTATTGTAGGGTGTGAGTGGGTGGGTGTCAAGACGGTAAGAGTTTGCCGTGATTTGACAAATACGGTGAAAAGAATATAATAAGAGTCTCAACATAATGTAGCCCCAGATATAATATATTGAAATATATTAATATATAGCCATTGTAAATTTCATAAAACATGGTTTTATGTATGTTCATAAAAGGAGGCAGCAATGGAATGGCATGACATGATGGTGGATGGTTACGGACGGATTATGGAGATTCTGGAGAGGGCTATAGACGGGCTTACCGAGGATGATTTGAACTGGCAGCCCAAGCCCGATTGTAACAGCATCGGCTGGCTGGCCTGGCACCTGACGCGGGTACAGGATGACCATATCGCTTCTTTGATGGGTGAGGAACAACTGTGGATAAAAGACGGCTGGCACGCCAGGTTTGAAAGGCCCTCCGACCCCAAGGATATCGGTTTCGGGCATACTCCGGAGGATGTTGCCGCCTTTAAATCACCTGGTGCCGAGACGCAACTCGGTTACCACCGCGCCGTGATGGAAAGGTCGCAGAGCTTCTTCCCTACTCTTTCCAAGACCGACTTGGACAAAGAACTTAATGAGCCCTGGTTCCAGCCGCTGCCGACGGTCGGCGTACGCATAATCAGCGTGCTGGGTGATGATTTGGAGCATGCCGGGCAGGTAGCTTATGTACGTGGTTTGCGCCAGGGTAAGGGCTGGCAGCCGTTTTAAGCCCCTTATTAGTACATTCCATCTTTTTCAAATATTTCAAATTATATCCGTGGGGTAAAACTGTCTTTTTTCTGAAAATACTTTTTCTTTACGCTTTGAGGCACTTGATTTAAGAAACGAAGTATAATCATTATGTGATAGGCAGTACCGGTAATATTCAGGTATTGCCGTTATTTTATATTCAAAACAGGAGGGATTTATGGAATGGCATGAAATGCTGACAAGCGGTTATGAAGGTGTACTGCGGACGTTACAGTATACCTTGGACGGGCTTACCGAGGAGGATTTGAACTGGCAGCCCAAGCCCGATTGTAACAGCATCGGCTGGCTGGCCTGGCACCTGACGCGGGTACAGGATGACCATATCGCTTCTTTGATGGGTGAGGAACAACTGTGGATAAAAGACGGCTGGCACGCCAGGTTTGAAAGGCCCTCCGACCCCAAGGATATCGGTTTCGGGCATACTCCGGAGGATGTTGCCGCCTTTAAATCACCTGGTGCCGAGACGCAACTCGGTTACCACCGCGCCGTGATGGAAAGGTCGCAGAGCTTCTTCCCTACTCTTTCCAAGACCGACTTGGACAAAGAACTTAATGAGCCCTGGTTCCAGCCGCTGCCGACGGTCGGCGTACGCATAATCAGCGTGCTGGGTGATGATTTGGAGCATGCCGGGCAGGTAGCTTATGTACGTGGTTTGCGCCAGGGTAAGGGCTGGCAGCCGTTTTAAGCCCCTTATTAGTACATTCCATCTTTTTCAAATATTTCAAATTATATCCGTGGGGTAAAACTGTCTTTTTTCTGAAAATACTTTTTCTTTACGCTTTGAGGCACTTGATTTAAGAAACGAAGTATAATCATTATGTGATAGGCAGTACCGGTAATATTCAGGTATTGCCGTTATTTTATATTCAAAACAGGAGGGATTTATGGAATGGCATGAAATGCTGACAAGCGGTTATGAAGGTGTACTGCGGACGTTACAGTATACCTTGGACGGGCTTACCGAGGAGGATTTGAACTGGCAGCCTAAGCCCGATTGTAACAGCATCGGCTGGCTGGCCTGGCACCTGACGCGCTGGCATGATGTTATGATTTCTTCTTTTATGGAGGAAGAGCAGCTCTGGATAAAGGAAGGGTGGCATCAGAAATTCGGCCGGGCGGCCGATGAGAAGGACAGCGGCACGGGTGACAAGGCGGAGGACCTGGCTGAATACACGTCGCCGGATGCCGCGACGTTACTGGGCTACCAGAAGGCGGTGCTGGAACGCTCCAAGCGATACTTCCCGACATTATCGCCGCAGGACCTGGACAAGGTATTTGAAGGTACGCCGTTCAAGCCGCCGCCGACCTGGGGGATGATGCTGATGGGGACATTGAGTGATAGTCTCCAACATGCCGGTCAGGCGGCTTATGTACGCGGTCTGCGGGAGGGCATGGGCTGGCATTAAGGACGAATTTAAGGCTCAGCCAAAGAAAAATATCCGAAACACAGGGATATTTACCCATTAAGTATTGACAAAATAGTAATTAAGTATTAATATGCCCAAATGACCATGCAGGATAAAAGCGCGAGACCCAAGTACGTTAAAGGACAGAAGGTTATTATCCAGCCTGCCGGGGGGCAGGGCATATCGCAGCGTGAGAATGACATCAGCGAGTATGCCGGTGAGGTAGGAGAGATTTCCAATTACTACTGGATAAGTCCGCGTAACGGTCAAATTTTCTATATTTACAATGTGAAGGTCGGGGAGAAAAAGAAAGAGATTGCCGTCTACGAGGATGAAATAGAGGCCTGTTTGTCAT
>CAZCZJ010000108.1:0-5651 GCA_964503235.1 uncultured Dehalococcoidaceae bacterium
CTTGAAAAATCAGGGTGTTAAAACGAGTCAGGGTGTCAAAGCGAATCAGGGTGTCAATACACTAGGTCAACCGGCACGTAGATATTGACGTTCTCTATTAGACCACCATCAGGTATAGGCTGATGGGGAATCTTCGGATGCCGGAATATCTTGAGACACATTTATTACCTCCTTGTTTTCATTAGTGTTATTAATATCAATCCGATAACGGAGAAGTCAGTAGTTATTGAAAAAGCCCATGTATAGCTTTCGCGGATATCAAATATATAACCGGCCGCCCAGGTACCACAAGAACCCCCGATGGTAGCACAGAAGACTAAAATCCCCACGATCAAACCATGTGACCTTCACCCCTTGATTAGTAGCACCGGCATTTAGATCCTATCCTTTACCTTCAAATACTATTTTAGAGTACTTCCTTTCAATGAGCTGGAAGATGGTAAGTTAAAACCAATACAACAAGCAGTGATCTGCCCCCATAAAGGGTACCACTCTTTAAGTTAGAGTTACCAGTATTTTAGTCACAGGAGCAGGTGGTCGGTAACCCAAGGAGCTATGAGGACGCACTTGATTGTACTCCCTTCTCCATCGCTCAATCAATATCATCGCTTGGCGTTATAGTTAAGAAGTTCTGCTATATGCCATGCCTAGAGGTTAAACAAGGAAGCATAGTCTAAAAAAGGAACGACTGTCTCAGCTATGCGAGCCATGACTTCTGCTTACTCATTGCCACTCCCCCTTCTTAACGTTCCTCCATATACCCTAAGGCCGATTTATATTTAGACTCAATTTATCGAGCAATTGCTTGACATTTTAGAGTAATAGCAGTAATATTATAATGAACATATGTTCATTATATATACGTAAACAATCATTGAGTATGAGCATAAGTTCATAATATCAACGAGGAGGACTGGATAATTGAGCAGACAACCCCGGTGGCGACGCGTGGATTTTCTACCGAAGATTACTTCTTTTAAGCCTGCTGGCGTGCCTTTAGCTCAATTGCAGGAAATACGGATTTCTATTGAGGAAGCAGAGGCTATTCGTCTTAAGGATTTCGAGGGTTTGGAACAGGAAGAAAGCGCTCAGAAGATGAACGTGTCCCGCTCCACATTTGCTCGGATATTACTCTCGGCCCGGCAGAAAATGGCTGATGCTCTGCTCAACGGAAAGGCGATAAGAATTGAGGGTGGAAACTACGAATTAACGAAGCGCAACTTCCGCTGTGGCAACGGTCACGAGTGGGAGGTGCCTTTCGAGGTAATGATAAACAAACCACCGGAGCTTTGCCCTACCTGTAACACGTCCAACATCATGACGCTATGGCCGTGGAAACCCGGGTTGGAGGTGACCAGTCAGGGCAGGCAATTCAGAAGAGGCAGGAATTACTGAAGAGGAGGTGATTGATATGCCATTCGGAGATGGAACAGGACCGCGGGGAATGGGTCCAATGAGCGGTCGGGGTGCCGGCTACTGCGTCGGTTCAGGCCGGCCGGGCTTTATCAGTACTATTTTCAGACGAGGTTGGTTTGGCATTAATCGTGGCTTGGGGCGTAGCACCGGACGCGGTAGAGGACGCGGAGCGTTCCGGCGCGGTTTCAACCAATTCGCAGCCTATCCTCGCTGGTAGAGGAATTATCACATATTTCATGAGGAGGTAAACGAAATGCCTAATGGATTCGGACGAGGTGGTGGCTATGGGCGTGGCTCGGGTGGTGGCATGGGCTTTGGTTTTCGTGGCGCATCTCCCCCCTGGCCTTATGTAGGTCGTGGTAGAGGGGGATTACCGAGATGCGGCTACTTCGTCGGTGGTGCTACTGTGCCGGCACCCTGGTCATACAATCCTTCTTTCTACCCGCAAACACCGGCTCCCGGTGTGTATCCGCCTTACGCTCCCCCGATGAGTAAAGACGAGGAGCTTAATTATCTCAACAATCAGGCGGAAGCGATAAAGGGTCAGCTGGAGGAAATTGAGTCCAGGATGCATGACCTGGAAGCGGACAAGGAATGAAATAAATAACAGGCACTAAAGGAGGTGTGCGATGCCAGGTTTTGATGGTACCGGTCCCAATGGTATGGGGCCGATGACAGGTGGCGGCCGGGGATTCTGTAGTCCCCGGAGAAGTATCCCGCAGCAGTATACCGGTTCCCGGTCTGCATACTATGCTTTCCCGCGCTACGGAACGTACGGATTCAGACCGTTTATTCCGCGGGTAACCCGGGAGCAGGAACTCGAGTTCTTAAAGGGCCAAGCCGAGGCTTTGAGGGATGAGCTCAAAGAACTGGAGACCGAGATAGGAAAACTCTCGGCCGGGAAGGAATGAGGAGGTTCTATGAAGATTGCTATATCAGCCAGCGGCCCAAATCTTGATGCCGAAGTAGATCCCAGATTCGGACGCTGCCAGTATTTTATTATTGCTGACGTGGAGACCAATGAGTTTGAAGGTGTGGATAATACCAGCGCGTCGGCTGCCGGTGGGGCCGGTATATCGGCGGCCCAGATGATTGTCGAAAAGGGCGTCGAAGCAGTGCTTACCGGTAACTGCGGTCCCAATGCGCATCAGGTGCTGTTTTCTGCTGGAATCAAGATAATAACCGGCGTTTCCGGAAAAATAAAGGATGTTATTGAAGAATACAAACTCGGCACCTATTCGGTAGCCCAGCAGCCCAACGTAGCCGACCATTACGGTATGAATGCTGGTGCCGGTGGTGGTGGCATGGGCGCAGGACGTGGTATGGGGAGAGGTAAAGGGATGGGACGCGGTATGGGCCGAGGCATGGGAATGGGCGGTGGAATAACGCCTCTCTCTTCTGCAATGCCACCATCATCCAGCCCGGAACAAGAAATAGAAATGCTTAAAGACCAATCACAGGCATTAGCAAGGCAGCTGGAGGAAATTCAGAAACGTATTGAGGAACTAGGGAAGAAAAAATAAAAAGGGGAAGAGTGTTTATGCCGGTCTGGAAGTATGCGAAGAATAGAGAAGTTACCGCAGAGGAAATAGATAATGTTTTGGCGAGTATTATTTGTTTCAAATGCGGCAAGGAACTTCACTCCGATGAATGTCCCTTTTCCAAACTGAGAGCCGAGCTACAGGCCCTGAAACAAAACGTCAGCGAAAACATGATATAGTACTATAGCGGTGTTATCATAATTAAGCCCGTAATCTTTAGAGGAGGCACTATGCCCATCTATGAATATGAATGCCCGGCCTGCGGTGCCAGGTTTGAACTCCGCTTAGGTATAAATGATAGTGATAACGAAAAAAAATGCCCCAAGTGTGAAGCACCGGGTCCGCGTCGGATTCTCTCCGTGTTCAGTACGGGCTCTTCGGGAGGGGCTTGTTCTCCAAGTAGTTCCACCTGAAGCATCAACCGATGAGACAGGCTGTCTCACAGGCAGTGATCACTAAGCGATAATTTCGGAGGAAAAAATATGCCAACCAAGGAGCAGGTAATTGAAAGCCTGGAAACCGTACTGGTCCCAGCTGCCAAGCGTAGCATCGTCGGGTTAAACATGGTGCGGGAGATTAATATATCGGACGGAAAGATAGGTATTATCCTGGCATCCACCGGATTGATACCGGGGGCGAAGGACTGGGTAAAAAAAGAGACCCAGGCAGCCATTGAGAAGTTGCCGGAAGCCAAAGAAGTGATAGTTGAATATGTTGACTTCAAGGCCAAGGATTTGAATAAGATAGACAGGATTATCGCTGTGATGAGTGGTAAAGGAGGCGTGGGCAAGTCCTTGGTATCTGGGCTTATCGCCATTGCTCTGAATCGCCAGGGTTATGAGGTAGGTATCCTGGACGCCGATATTACCGGCCCGAGCATACCCAAGATGTTCGGTATCAGGGTCCCACCCAGTGGTAATGAAAGCGGAATGCTGCCCGTATTGTCAAAATCGGGTATTGAAGTTATGTCTATCAACCTGCTCTTACCAAATGAAGATGAAGCAGTTATCTGGCGCGGCCCTCTTATTGGAAATACCATCAAGCAATTTGGCGAAGACGTGCTCTGGGGCAAGCTGGACTATCTGATTGTTGACCTGCCCCCGGGTACGGCGGATGCACCGCTCACCCTGATGCAATCATTTCCGATATCAGGTGTAATTGTCGTTTTTACACCGCAGGACCTTGTTGAAATGATAGTGAAAAAGGCTATTAAAATGGCACAAAAGATGGAGAAGCGGGTGCTCGGTGTGGTGGAGAATATGAGCTACCTGTATGTTCCAGAATTAGATAAAAAGATTGAGATATTCGGTAAAAGCCGGGCCGAGCAGATGGCCGCGGTGGCACAGGCCCCGTTACTGGGGCAGCTGCCCATAGACCCGGAGCTAGCCAAGCTTTGTGATGAGGGTAATATCGAGCGCTATCACGGCGAAATCGTGACCAAACTCGGCGAAGCTCTGGGCCAATCAATAGAAACTAAGGCCAAATAACTCAGGAGGCGAGGTATGTCTTCAGAACTTGATGACCTCCAGGCAGTGGTAATGGCGGATGCCCGTAAGATATATTCCGAGACGGTAATTGACCATGCCATGAATCCGAGGAACCTGGGTACCATGCAGGATTTTGACGGTTTTGCCAGGATTACCGGGCCGTGTGGTGATACCATGGAGACCTGGCTCAAGGTAAAGGGTAACACGATTACTGATATTTATTTCATGACAGATGGCTGCGGTACCAGCATTGCCTCCGGCAGTATGACAACCGAACTGGCAAAGGGAAGAAATATCGGTGTAGCTATAAGGATAAGTCAGCAGGATGTTTTAGAGGCTCTGGGGGGTCTGCCCGAGGAAAGCCGGCACTGTGCCCTTTTGGCGGCTAATACCCTCAAGGCGGCTATCAGGGATCATCTAGCGATGCAGAAAGAACCATGGAAAAAGGCTTACCGGAAGTATCAAATTTGATTTGAATACATGATTAGAAATTGATTGATAAACATGATTACAGGATGCCCTCGAAATGCTGGATAGAGATGAGCGTACCATAGAGCAATTATACCGAAGCGCAGTCAGCGGCCTTTACGCCAGACTCAGGAGCAACTATGATTTCATCTACCGGAAATACGGTGATGAAGGGATACAACTAATAGCCGACATGAGCCGGGAGTACGGCCTGAGTATCGCGACCAGGGCTGCAAAAAGGCTTAAAAAAAATGACCTCGATTCTGTAGCCGAATATCTCTTGAGGATATTTAATACGGTAAGTCGGGGTAAAAACGACTTTACGGAATTAGAAAAACCGGATAATTCCAGAGTGGTAATTAGAGCCAGCGAATGCCCGCTCCATTTCACCGATGCGCAGATGTGTCTGGCGCATACGACAATGGAGAAGACAGTAGTTGAGGAATTGAATCCTGATTTAACGTACCGGATTGGCAAGTCTATTCCTGCCGGCGATTCCTGCTGCGAACATATAATCGAAATCAGGTCGTCGGAGGGCTGATTCAATGTTACAGATAAAAAAAGATCTGTGCCTCGGCTGCGGGCTCTGTGCGAGTAATTGCCCTCAACAGGCAATAACCATTTCTTCGGGATGGGCTGAAATAGACAGGAACAGGTGCCATGAGTGCCTGATCTGTATTAAATTATGTCCTCAAGGGGCCATTATAGAACGGGCTCCAATATCAAATAAAGAGCTCCA
>CAZCZJ010000109.1:0-5628 GCA_964503235.1 uncultured Dehalococcoidaceae bacterium
TGAAATACTATGTCGATAATCGAGAGACTGCCGGCAAACCGATGAAGGAACACGGGGCCATAGTGTATGAGCTAGGCCAGATTGCTTCCGATATGGTTAGTGCCGAGATGTTCTTGTGGGGTACGCTCGAGCGCCTTGATCGTGCGGATATTTATGGCCCGCCATGGGAGCCTAAGCAGCTTACAATGGCCAGTGTGTGTGCAAATGTCGTGGGTGATTGTGCATGGAGAGCCATTAATCGTGGTTTAGAACTTATGGGGTCTTACGGGTATTCCAAAGAGGGGAAAATGGAAAAGCTGTTGAGAGATGCAAAGATAGCGCAAATCGTTGTCGGCGGGCGAGTTCTGCGTGTCGTCGAAGCAGCACGGTATTATTTTGGGACTGAGACGGTGTGAAGCAGAGATTATGTAAGTGGTCCGAGTGGATGGGCTTATGAATGAGTTTCGACTGGGTGTGTAGTGCCGACTCATTGGTAAGTTTCAGCAGGTCGATATCCTGACACGCTGGCTCATAATCGATTGGTCGTAGTTTCGAATCTGTTTTAATTTTAGTTTCCATCAGAAATATCAAGAAGTCATAACTCCATATTTTAAACATAATATCGAATTGTTGGATATAGCTCACGGGTGATTTCTCTTGTCCAATCGAGGTAGAGAGCTTTGGCGTATAATCTATGTTATATGCTACGTATTCCACAAACGGGCTTTCCAGGAAACTAGAAAATTACTTACTCGTCCATGTAGCGTATCCTCTTTAATATAATATTCCCGTTAATTACTTCATCAGCTTATTAAGGTTCACCTTTTAGCCCGAGCATTTTAAAAAATCTTGTGCCGACTTCTTGTCCTAAAATTAGCGATTCTTGAAACTCAGGGCAGGCTTGGAACCGGTTAGGATATACTATCCTTCCGTCCCTACCACCGTTCACATCTCGGAGCGGTTCCCTATAAATTTAATCTAAATATAATGAACTTTTCACGCGAAACTGACTATAATCATTTAGATGACCGGTCAGATGGAAAATTGGCAGTCAGGTGATATGAATGCCTTTGAAATGCTGTTTCACCAGTATGAAAAGCTGGTGTTCAGGACGGCATATCTCATCATGGGCCGCAGAGAAACAGCCGAAGATATCTTACAGGAGGTCTTTACCTCAGCATGGAGGTCACGACAGACGTATGATCCGAATAAGGGTAAACTCACCACCTGGCTGCACCGCATTACTCTCAATGAGTGCTCAAGAAAAAAGTACCGAAAAACATCAACCACTATCTCCCTTGAGGAAAAAGGAATCGACCCACCAGAAATGAGATATCAGTCGCAACCAGAAGAAATACTGATTAACAAGCTGGAATACGAACGGCTGCTCAGGGCGTTGGACGCCCTGGACATAAAGCACCGTTCGGTGCTCGTGTTGAGATATTTTAACGACCTGTCGTACCAGGAGATTGCTGAAACTCTGGAGATTTCACTGGGCACGGTAAAATCACGGCTGCACCAATCGCTTCGTTATTTAAAAGAACGAATGAACACCGGAGAGACGACGGCTTGAGGGAAGAGAAAATGAACTGTAAAAAGATAAGTGAGCTTTTAACTGCCTATCTCGACGGTGAGGTCACCCCGAAAGAGAGGGTATATATCGAGGCACACCTGCCCAGCTGCCCGCAGTGCCGAACCGAACTCGAAGCACTATCAGCAACTCGGGAGAATTTACACGGCGTATTTAAGGCGGTGACCGACGAAGTCAATCCTTCACCGGGAGCCTGGGAAAAGATAAGAACTCAATTAGAGACCGGGGGAAAGCGTAGTGGATTCTGGTCGAGTTTCACACTCGGTCGTGTGGTGACAGCCTCAGTAGCAATAGTAATTCTGGTTATCGCTGTCATCATCTGGCATTTCGGTGACTTCTTTCAGATGGGCTCTCCGCCACCAGCCACTGAACCCGGTATTACGATACCTGGAACAACACCGCTGACTACCCCACCGCCAGAAACTCCAGTGCCGACCACCCCGCCGCCAGGAACTCCGTCGAGTATAGCTACGTTCGAAAGACTTCCCGATGTTATCAGTACCTATGGTGAAACCGTTGCTGTTGAGCTAGTCTTCACCAATGAATCCTCGGATTTGCGCATTATAAGCCCGTATCCACCGGAAATCAAGATCGTTAAACTACCCAATTTGAACCCTTCCGATAGTGCCGTGCGGAATTTCCCTGAGGGTAGCGAAGAGCTTGAATTACAGCCTGGTGATTCCGTGACTTACTCCTTAAATTGGGATCAGAAGGATGATAGTGGCGAACAGGTAGACCCCGGATGGTACGGAGTTGAGGTAACGCTTGCCAGCAGAAAAGCTTCAGACGCGACCAGCGGACATGTACGCGGCCTGGCGACCAGAGTGCTTGTGCTGCCCCCGCAGGGCGTGATGGAAAAAACTATCGAGGTAAACCAGTCGGTAACGGCAACCGGTTTGCCTTTCACCTGGAGTCGGGAGGAGCAGTTCATTGAGGTTACCATTACCCTCAAACGGGTAGAGATGACCGCAAATGGCGTCGAGTTCACGGTTCTCGTGACATCGCCCGCATATACCCTGCCCCAAGGCCCTGAGTTGGCACCGCCCCAATGGATGCTGGCAGCCTATGCTCAGTATACCATCGATGGTGCTACAAAGGATGCTGGCGTCGCCGGAATGCGCCCTCTTGAGAACGGCCTTCAATTGCAGTGGGGATACGAACCGGGAAATATCGACCCCATCCCCAGCGATACTGAAGAACTAACCTTTACTATTACGAGTCTCGGCGACTGGGAAGGCCCCTGGGAGTTCAGGATACCTCTGGAGTAGACGATGCTCGTGTAGTACAATCTGTTCAAGGCCAGTAGAATTAAAATGAAAAATTCTCTGGTCTTTATAATTTTAGCACTGGTGGTGATTTTATTGGCGGTTGCTGGCTGTCAGACTGACGGGAATGAACCACCCACGATCACGTCCACGAACGAACCGCCTACGACCACCTCCACGGAGACTTGCTCCGCTCTCGCTGTCTACATGAACCATCCCTATCCCGGCGAGCCCTCGGTGGATTATACCCGGGAGCCGGTCACCATTACCGGTTATGTGAACTTCCCCCAGGCCAGCGTAACGGTCAATGGGGTGGAGGCTGAAGTAGCAGCCGACGGTACTTATGCGGCGACGATACAACTCAAGGAAGACTCTAATAGTATCCAGGCTGTGGCGACACTAGGAGAAATGACCGACGAGATAACCTATGCCGTGGGTGTTAATGAAGACGGCAGGATGTACCCGATACCTGGGCTTGGTGGTGGAGGCCCCCGCTACCAATCGCGGGTGAATTATGAAGAGTCACTGGAACTCCAGGCCGGCGAAACTATATCCACCGTCCTGGCACTGGATGTTAGGAAAGATATCCGCGAGCGTGAAACATTCACTTACACGATTCATTACGTAGCCGGTGAGTACTCCGACGAGGGTGCTTTACCGCTGCCCGAAGGGATGGAAGTAACTATAGAACCATTGCAATTTACCGTCTGTCCGAATTCGATTTATCATTCCACGCTGACCATAAGTACGTCACCGAGTGTTACCCCCGGTGATTACTGGTTCCGCTTGGAACAATATCTGGAAGACGGATACCGTGGTAGGTGCTGGATTAAAATCAGCGTAATACCTTAGTAGAGATAAGGAAAAAATATAGCCGGTATTT
Source organism: uncultured Dehalococcoidaceae bacterium (assembly GCA_964503235.1). Lineage (GTDB taxonomy): Bacteria > Chloroflexota > Dehalococcoidia > Dehalococcoidales > RBG-16-60-22 > W425. Next base: position 3,719 of record CAZCZJ010000109.1, read on the forward strand.
AAGGCGGCATGCAGCTTCCCATGAGGCTATAATATGAGATATTAAGGTAGGCGCCGAAATGGACAGGAAACGCTGGCCCGTTGCTCTTGCCATCATCGCTGCCGTTGTTATCGCCTCGGTGGTAATAGCACTCAGCTATCACGATGCACCGGGCGGGATACCTGTTGCCGCCATAAGTGATGCCTCGGGCGATATTATTGTTACCTGGCAAAATAGTGGAGGTATCTTTGCCCAGCGTATCGACCTCTCCTGGCAATCGTTATGGGGTGAAGATGGTGTACTCATTGCCGGTTTCCCGCCCGAAAAAAGCTATACACTAACGTCCGACGGGGTGGGTGGGGTCATCTTCATCTGGTATGACAGGAGCAATAACATCGACCACGATGACCCTGACTATTTTAATCCCATTACCCTCTATGCCCGGCGGATAAATACCGATGGCGAGCTTATGTGGGGCGATGGCGTTCTCATCGGCGATACAAATCGTCTCGGTGTCAGGTTCCCCGATGTGATAACGGACGGCAGCGGCGGCGCTATTTTTGCCTGGAACGATTATGAAGCTTTCTCCCGCACCCTTCATGACGATATCCTCCGCACCAAGAAAATCGATGCAGCCGGGAACTCCTTCTGGGGAGACGAAGTGATAATCGTCGTTGCTTCTTCCCCGTTCCACCCGCTTATCGAGGAGGAAATTACCGCCGGTATCAAGGGGACATATACTCGCTCCTGGCCCACCTACTCGGGAAAGTTTGCTGCGGTAAACGACGGTGCCAATGGCATCATCGTTACCTGGGAAGAGGAAATCACCAATCGGTCGGACAGGGTACACGCGCAGCGGTTTAACGAGCAAGGTGACGCCGTCTGGCCAAGCAGGCTTATAGTGGCTGACGAAAATCTACTCTCAGCGGAGAGTGATGGCACCGGCGGGGCCATCGTCTGAACGCCGGAAGGTACTGTCTATTCGGGAATCGGCAGGGTGGGCGAGCCTCTTATCGTGCATATTAGCGGCGAAGGTGAGATTCTGGCAACCCGGGAATATTCACCTGGCGATATCATTATCTGCGATAAGACCGGCGGCTTTATCCGCATCAGGATAGAGGAAGACCCGCCTGACGGTCCCCCGTGGGAAAGACAGACGACCCTCTACGTGCAGAGGCAGGACGAGGCGGGACAGGCCCTCTGGCCGGAAAAGCTGGAAATCGTATTACTCAGGAATTAGACTACCAGGCTTGAGAAACTGATAGTGCCAGCGGAGAGCCCGGAATGAGCATAATGATAACTAAATAATGCCTTATTCGTCTTATGCTATCGTTAGATCGATGCTTACCGCCATGGTAATAAGTTTTTGGCTTTTTCATCGGAGCGTTGTTGATATTACTATCGCGTAAGGTGATCAGCTTTGTATAATACCAATTGACGCTGTATAATTACCAATAATAGATCACCTTTCTCATATCCCTGGTAGAAACGAAATCCATTAGCCGACAGCGAAGGTATTACAGTCAGGAGCATTATTCATATTATTTGGGATGCTTCACCAGGCAATAAATATCGCGGTATCATACTGATACCGGTTCAGGATTTCCGGTTTTGGGAGCAACTATGGAAATGATACGGGAATTGCTGCCTTATTCAAGCACCAGCCTAATAAACCTGCGAGAGATGAAAAACCAGGGACGAAAAATCATCGGCTATATTCCCAACGGGTATATGCCGGAGGAATTGGTACATGCCTGCGGAGCGATACCCGTGGCATTGGCCCGGGGTGGGGACTCTGCTCCAGTAGCGGCCTCCGCTTCATGTCTTGCCAGATTTCTCGACCCATTTTGCAGAGCACAGATTGGCTATAGATTACTGAAGGAGGAACCCATCTACCAGCTGCTGGACATGCTTGTCGTGCCGGTTACGGA
>CAZCZJ010000110.1:0-5587 GCA_964503235.1 uncultured Dehalococcoidaceae bacterium
CCCTCTCCTTTGACACCTCGTAAGGAGAGGGGGACACAGGGGGTGAGGTAGAAAAGGAATAGAAGGTGAGGAAAAGGGGATTATATCTATTCCCGCCCGCCGCCCTTAATTGGAGGGACACAGGGGTTGAGGTAGAAAGCAAACTCGGGTGTGGGGTATAAAACCCCCGATTATGCTAAAATAAACCCGTAATGATACCCGTCAGGCTGAAACTACGCAACTTCATGTGCTACCGCGACAACGTGCCGCCGCTCGAGTTCGACGATATCCATATCGCCTGCCTCGCCGGCGACAATGGTAATGGAAAGTCGGCCATCATCGACGCCATTACCTGGGCGCTCTGGGGTAAAGCCAGGGCCGGCAGCGACGACGACCTTATCCACACCAACCGCAATGAGATGGAGGTAGAGTTCGATTTTACCGTCAGCGACCAGCTCTACCGCATCGTCAGAAAACGTACCCGACCCAAAAAACGCAGCAGCCCGGGGCAACCTTCGTTGGAACTCCAGATCAGCCAGGGCAACGGCTTCCTTCCCATCACCGGCAACACCATATCCCGGACGCAGGAAAAGTTGATAAATATCCTCCACATGGACTATGACACTTTTATTAATAGCGCGTATTTGCGTCAGGGACATGCCGACGAATTCACCCGACAGGCGGCGGCCAGGCGTAAGGACATCCTGGGCAATATCCTCGGGCTTGATATATACGATGAACTGGAGGAGCACGCCAGGGAGATGTCAAGAGGACAGGAAGCGGAAAGACTCCAGATGGAAAGCGCTATCGATTCTATTAGCGAAGAGCTTGCCCGCAAGCCGGACTATGAAGCCGAACTGGAACAGGCGCAGACGGAGCTTGCCGCTGTAGAAAAGGCCGCTAGCGAACAGGAGGCAGGACTGAATGCTTTACGACAGAAAAAAGAATCGCTGCAGAGCAAGCAGGCGCAGCTTGAAGAGCTTGAAGGCCGTATCGGCAGCAGCGCCAGAGACCTGGAAAGGTGGCAGGAGCAGACCGAGCAGCACCATGCCCGGATTAAAGACTTTGAAGCTGTAATCGGTCGCAGCGACGATATAGAAGAAGGCTACCGGAAATTCGTTGAAGCTCGAGACTCGAACGATGAGTTGGACAAAAATTTCCGCCAGTCGGTCAATCTGGAACGACAGAAATCTCAACTGGAAGCCAGGATAAAGGAAGCGGGGCAGTCCCTCAACACCGAGCATACCGTCGTTAAGAAAGAAATCAATACTCTGGAGGATAGGATACAAAAACTGCCCGAACTGAAAAAACAGCTGGGCCAGGCGCAGACGCAGGTCCGCCAGCTGTCCGGGCCGGAAACAGCTTTACGTGAGAAAGAGCAGACCATCAAAGAGTTACAGACCCAGGTGAATTACCTGGAGTCCGAAAATGCCCGGTTGGAAAAAGAAATTGGGGAGCTTACGGAGAAACTCGACCTTATATCGTCGCAGACCGAGGGCAAGTGCCCCCTCTGCGAAACGGAGCTGACCCGTGAAGGACTCAAGCTTATCGGGGCTAAATATACCGGGGAGAAGAGCGCCAAGACCGATTTGCTTCTTTCCAACCAGGTAAAACTGTCTCAGCATAAAACGGAGCTCGAATCTCAGCAGCAAGAGAAACGTCGGGCCGAGACCGAGCTGGGCGAGGAAAAAACTAAAACCCAGGGACAGGTCAGCGTACTGACAAAGGATATCGCCGCAATTGAAGAAGAGCTTCAAAAGTTATCCGGACTTCATGAATCTTTGAACGATATCGAGCAGCGTCTGGCGGCAATGGATTTCGCCGTAAACGAGCAGGCAGCCCTGGAAGAGATAGAAGCGGAGGCGAGTAAACTCGGCTATGACGCCGAGAAACATGAACAGGCACGGCAACTTTTAAGCCGGATGCAGCCCTACGAAACTGAGAGACGCAAGCTCGATGAAGCGCAAAAGCTGATAACTCAGGAGAAAGATAACGCCGCCAGAGCCGAGGAAGCGGCGCAGGGACTTAGCCGGAGCCTTGAAGCCGAGACTCAAAAAAGGGAAATGCTGACCGCCGAACTCACCGGCCTGCCACAGCTTACCGAGGAGTTAGGCCACGCCGAAGCTGAGTACCGGACCCTGGCCGCCCAGCGAAGTCAGGCGCAGGAAACGGTGGGAAGCATCAAGGCGAAGCTCCAGCGCTGCGACGATTTGGAGAAGAAAAAACGGGAAAACGAAGCCCGTCTTACCGGTGTCCTCAAGGAAGCCGGTATCTACAACGAGCTTGCCCGGGCTTTCGGCAAGACCGGCATTCAGGCACTATTGATTGAAACCGCCCTGCCGGACATCGAGTCCGAGGCCAACCGGCTGTTGGGCAGGATGACCGATAACCGGATGCATGTCAGGTTCGAGACCCAGCGTGAGACCAAGAAAGGCGACGTCCGGGAAACGCTGGATATCAATATCTCCGACGAACTCGGAACGCGCAACTACGAGATGTTCAGCGGCGGCGAGGCTTTCCGCATCAATTTTGCTATACGGATTGCCCTCTCTCGTTTACTGGCTAGAAGGGCCGGGGCGCCGCTACCCACCCTTATCATTGACGAGGGCTTCGGTACCCAGGATAGCGCCGGTATGGAGAAGCTCATCGAGGCCATCAACTCCATTCAGGAAGACTTCGAAAAGATACTGGTTATCACCCACATGGAAGACCTGAAAGACGCCTTCCCCGTGCGGATAGACGTCACCAAGACGGCGGAAGGCTCGACGATTTCGGTTAATTAACTGCTATAGCCCCAGCTCCGGGGCAATTCCCTGCATCGCCGCCACACCGATGGCTACGAATTCGTCCAGCTCAAGACCGATGTCGGAACACTTCGCAATCTGCTCGCGGCTGGCACCCGCGGCAAAGCTCTTTTCTTTAAACCTCTTCCGCACTGACTTCGTCTCCAGGCTGGCTATTTTTTTTATCGGGTCGCACCAGGGCAGCCGCCGTTATCAGCCCGGTCAGAGGGTCGGCGCAGAAGAGCGCTTTCTCCATGGTCGTCCTGGGCGGTACGCCGTGAGTCTCGTTATGACAAAGGATGGCGCTGGCTATCGCTTCGCTGGCGCCCAGGTCGCGGGCAAGGTCGGCGCCGAGCTTGCTGTGGGTGTTCATGTCCCCTTCGGTCAGTTCGACGTCGATATCGTGGAGTAGTCCGGCCAGTCCCCACTCCGCCTCGTCCTCCCCGAAACGTTTGGCCAGGGCAATCATGATGGCTTCGGTAGCCAGCATGTGCTTGATAAGGTTCTCGTTCTCGACATTTTCCTTGATGGACTTAAGGGCTTCCAAACGGTTCATTATCCCTGCCTCAGGGTAAATATATAATATCGGGAGATGATAATCAACCGAAAAGTGTTTACAAATTTTCATGATTTGGTATTTATTTCCTGCCTCCATTATCTATCCCGGTGAAAAGGGCGGGGGTATATCTATGATTCAACCGGCGGCATGAAAAAGGCGACAGGAAATGCTTCAAAATACCGGTAATGTCGCTTAATATTCTAACGGGATTCTATTTAATATGGATACTCGTGAGGAGGCGTTCGTATGACCGATTTAGAAGGCCCGGCGATGGAAGTGCTGGTGGAGGAGGGGAGATTAAAGAGAGCCGATATCTTGCTCACCCGTACCAAGGGTAGCCTTCTCGGGGCGCTTATCCGCTTCGGGACCGGCAGCTACTGGAACCACGCTCTGATGGTTTACACCATAAGAAATGTCGATCAGGGCTATAACACAACCTTCATCATCGAATCAGGCGGGTCCGGTATTGATGTCCATAACATTTCCCATTACCTTGAAAAACCGGATAAATGTGATGTCGCCGTAAAAAGACTTGATGCAGACTGGTTCCAGGATGATAGCGATAGTGGGGGTTTGCGTTACCGCCGCAAGGTACGTGGCTTTGCCTTGCAAGAGATTGATGATAAGTACGACCACGGGATGATTATCAGTATCGCCACCAGGATTCTGCGGCAGGTTATCCTGGCCATTCTCTTCCCCCTGCAGAGAAGAAAACCCCGCGGGCAGCGTAAGGTGAGGATTTCACGCTTTGTTGGATTGAATGTCAACGCCTATATTTGCAGCGGTTTCGTGCAGTGGGCTTATTATCAGGCTATATCACGGATTATCGAGGAGGACAATCTGGATCCGTCCCGTCTTCAGGAAATATTCTTTAATCCCCGAATAGGCGCAACGGGCACGGAAAACGATTTATTATCGACCACGCCAGCCGATTTAGCTAACAGTGATAAATTGTCCTGGAAATATGTCATCAAAGATGGAGCGGTCCGTGAGGTTTCCAGCCGTGCCGAGGTTGACAAGTTTCTCAAGAGTAAGGCGAAGAAGAGCTAGGCAATCCCTGCCGGGACGTTTGAATATATCCTGAGACAATATATCTGACTATTTCCCGCTTTCCTCTTTGACATACAGCTTGCCGGGCACGGTGGTGAAATGGAATATGGGCCGGTCGACTCGCTTTAGTATCAACGGGCAGTGCTTCATTCCCGCCGGCACGAACAGCATGGCGCTCCGGGTAATAACCTGCTTCTCGTCTTCCAGCCAGATTTCTATCTCGCCGCCCAGGTCGTAGGGGTGGGCCGCGTCGTTGCCGAAAAACCCTATTATCTCGTCGGTATCGTGTACATGGGAGGTGCTTTCCAGGGTGGCGGCGGCGTTAAGGTACCAGGCTGTATTCATGTGGAATGCGCCATCGACCACGTTTTCATCCATCCAGAGAATCCGGGTGGCGTACCTGGAATAGGCTTCGGCGATTCTCTGCTTCTCTTCCGGTATTTTTAATTCGGTCACAACGTATTTCCCGTACTTCGAATCAGTCATTTAACATAATCTCCTGCAAAGTGTTATTATCGGTGTATCTTTACTTTATTCCCTTGATAATATTGTCTTTCACATACTTGCCGGTCAGGGATATGGCCAGAAACATAAAGGGACGGTCGACTCTGGTTACCCTGAGGGGGCAGTGCCTCAGTCCGGCGGGGGCATAAATAAGGCAGCTCTTGGTGAGCATGTATTTCTCATCTTCCAGCCAGAACTCCACCTCTCCGCCCAGCTCACGAGGATTTTGCGGGTCGCCGCCCAGAAAGCCGACGATTTCATCGAAATCATGCGTGTGGGAGGGAGAGCCTTCTTCCTCCGTAGCTTTCCAGTACCAGGAACAGATTACGCTGAAAGCGCCTTTTATTATCTCGTCTTCCAGCCATAATATGCGGGTCGCCCTATCGTTATATCGGTGCTCTTCGTCTAATTCCCTGGCTCCCGTCGGGAGTACTAAATCGGTCTGGATGTATTTCTCGTATTTTAGTCCGGACATTTTTATCCCTCCTCCGTGAATTGCACGATGTATGGATATTGTAGCACCTTTTATTATAATTCTATAAATTTCCTGGAGTTTTTATTTGCATCCGGTTGATAGGTGCTTACCCCATCCCACTTAGTTATCTTTTCCCACGCTGGCCGCCCTCGTATCATCCTCGGCTTGTCCGTTAATATCCTCCCCATATCCCCCCAAAGGGGAATAGCCCGCGTAGACGGGCAATAGCTCAAAAAA
>CAZCZJ010000111.1:0-5575 GCA_964503235.1 uncultured Dehalococcoidaceae bacterium
AAAACAGAAGGAAATTTGGCTGGAGCTATTGACCTTGGGGAATATAGTATGTTGTGTAACCATCTATACATTTTTCAACTGAGTTTGAACGCAGGTTGATAGTGTTCTAGAATACTTGATTGCTTGGCCAACGATAGTACTTGCAATTTTTAGCTTGAAGTTATCATAATTTACGATGACAGGTCAGATAAAGGAAAAAGAGAGAGAATAAGCGATGAAAAAAGACAGACCCGGTATGGAAGCTGGCAAAGAAAAATCATTCGTAAAAGGGCTTAGTCTGGCGGACTTCGGTATGGACGGAAATCCGTCGGTGGTCGATGTCCGGCAGGGGAAAATTATCAGGATTAGACCGTTACACTATGATTGGCAATATGACCGGAAGGATTTCAGTCCTTGGAAGATGGAGGCACGCGGGCAGGTCTTTGAACCGTGTATGAAAACGCTGTTACCTCCTTTCGGTATGGCTTACAAAAAACGGGTTTACTCACCTAACCGGATACTTTACCCGTTAAAAAGAATTGATTGGGATCCGGATGGAGAGAGAAACGCCGAAAACAGGGGAAAGAGCGGTTATGTAAGAATTTCGTGGGACAAGGCCGTCGATATAATAGCCGGCGAGTTAAAGAGGATACAGGAGAAATACGGGCCGGAAGCCGTGCTTTCCCAGTCTGACGGACACGGGGAGGGAAAGGACGTACATACTGCCCATGGCAGCGCCAATAAGCTTCTGGCGCTATTGGGAGGTTATACCTTGCAGATGAGAAATCCGGACAGCTGGGAGGGCTGGGCCTGGGGTGCCAAGCATGCCTGGGGAATGGAGCCCGTTGGCGAGATGGCGCCGACCGGAAACCTGGTGCCCGATGTTGCCGAGAACACCGAGTTACTTCTGTTCTGGGGATGCGACCCTGAAACGACACCCTGGGGATTCAATGGACAGATGGCCAGCCGCTTGTGCTACTGGTTTACGAACCTCGGTATCAAGTGCCTGTATATCTGCCCGGACTTGAACTATGGCGCAGCCGTTCACGCTGATAAGTGGATTCCCATTAGGCCGAACACCGATGCTGCCTTGCAGCTGGCTATAGCCTATATCTGGATTACCGAAGAGACCTATGACAGGGATTATGTTGCCTCGCACACCTTTTGCTTTGAGCAGTTCAGAATATATGTCTTGGGTAAAGAGGATGGTATTCCCAAGACACCGCAGTGGGCTTCCCGGAAAACGGGTATCCCGGCCAGGATAATTAAGGTGCTGGCAAGGGAATGGGCGTCCCGGCGGACGACGATAGCCCATGGGAACGGAGGACCCGGTATCAGGAGTGCCTATTCGACTGAAACAGGCAGGCTTGAGGTTCTGCTGCTGGCGATGCAGGGATTGGGCAGGCCGGGGGTTCACCAGCTTAAGATGCTTGAATGGGGCCTGGCTAATGTTTGGTACTCGCGGCGCAGTCCTATGCCCATTGAAAAGACTTATCCGGAGATGCTCAGGATTGCTTATACTATCATGGAAGTCGGCAGTCGACGGTCTTCTGCGTTTAAAAATAAGGGAGTAGGGTTATCTGAGATTGAGAAGCTTACGACGCCGGTGGAGATTGATCCGAAACAGATTATCCCCAAGGACCTCATCCACGATGCCATTCTCAATCCGCCGATAAGCTGGTACGGTAACTCGACCTTTCCTGGTACGGTTGAGGACCAGTTCGTAAAATATACCTACCCTGCGAAGGACTGCTCCGAAGTTCATATGATATGGACCGATACTCCCTGCTGGATAACGTGCTGGAATGACAGCAATTCCTATATAAAAGCGCTTAGAAGCCCGAAGATAGAATTCATTCTGGCCCAGCACCCGTGGTTGGAAAATGATTGTCAGTTCGCCGATATTATCCTTCCGGTCAGCACTAAATTTGAGGAACGGGATATAACGACAGACTCTGAAAGCGGACAATTTGCTACCGTTTTAAGTGGAGGGCAATGCGTTGAACCCCTGGGAGAGTCGAGAAGCGACTACGAGATAGTGTGTATGATAGCCGAAAAGTTTGGCTTGCTGGAAAAATACACCGGGGGTAAGACTGTTGATGAATGGGTGAAACTCTGCTTTGAGAATTCGGGTGTACAGGATATGATAACCTACGAAGAATTTGAGAAAAAAGGGTATTTTGTCGTTCCGACTGACCCGGACTGGCGGAAATTCCCCGTCGGCATGCGAGAGTTCTATGATGACCCCGATAACAATCCCTTGAAGACACCATCCGGTAAGATTGAGTTCTGTTCGCAGAATTTGGCCGAACATTTCCCTGATGACAGTGAGAGACCGCCGGTGCCGCACTGGATTGAAAAGGGAGAGAGCCATGACGAAAGGCTCTCCAGTGAAAGAGCCGGGAAGTATCCCCTTCTTATCATGTCGAACCACGGCCGGTGGCGAGTTCATGCCCAGTGCGATGACATCACATGGACGAGAGAAGCCCCGACGTGTAAAATCAAGGGCCCGGATGGCTACGGCTACGAACCCCTCTGGATTAATCCGGCGGACGCCGCGGCGAGGGGCATAAGTAATGGAGATGTTATTAAAGTATACAACGAAAGAGGCACCGTCCTCGGCGGTGCCTACGTAACGGAAAGAATGATGTCCGGCGTCGTCTACATGGACCACGGAGCAAGGTATGACCCGATGGTCCCCGGGGAACTTGATAGAGGTGGAGCGATTAACACCATAACCCCGCACAACACGACCTCGAAAAATGCCACGGGAATGGTCGTCAGCAGCTTCCTGGTTGAAGTTAAGAAAGTCAATTTGGATGAATTAAGAAAGAAGTACCCTGAAGCCTTTGAAAGAGAATATAACCCGGCTTCAGGTCTCTGCTTCAATGCATGGGTTAAAGAATGTATCGATCAGATTGAATAATTCTTCCTTTTTTTAGTCTTGGAAGTTTTTATTCCTCGCTAGCAATTTAGTTCCCAAAACCAGAGTTGAAGTGAACATGCGTACTCTCTTATACCTACCACCATACCACTTCCCTCTTTTCTACCGTTGACAAACATCCAGATGGTGGTATAATAAAGTCGCTCGAATAACAATTGAACATATCTGGTAGTGTTGTGAGGCATTCTGGTGGTAATTATAGAGGCAATAGTACTCGCTATTTTAGTGGTTACTGGTGCCTTTTTGTTTTGGGTTAATTAAGTAAGTGGGATTTACAAATCCACAGCCCAGAATCATAGGGAGTAATAATGAAAGGACTTTTAATCTCAGTAATCCTAAAACCTGTACTGATTTTAATGCTTTGTAGTTGCGATGGTGAAGAAGAAACAACAACGGCACAAACAACAGAGCCGACGACAGAGCCAACAAAACCGCCAATGACGGAGCAAACCATAGCACCAATGACGGAGCCAACCACAGCACCAACGACGCCGCCACCACAGAAACACCTACTCAAATTATTACCGAAAGTGCTATAGTCGTGAGTTTTGACCCGAACCCTGTGCCTATTATTGCCGGAGAGGTCCATTGGAAAGTTATATTGACAGAAACTAGAGGAGTAGGCGTTACCATACAAAGCATCGTCAGACAGTTTTACACAAGCAGTGGGCCTTTGGGTACGCCTCGCGGTTTCACTAGCACGCGATGGTTTCAGAATTTACCAGGTGCCTATCTACCACCTTATGGGACGGGAATTATTGGGGCAGGTACTTCTTTCGGAGATTCTACAACTGCCGGCATATACCATAATGAGTTAGAGAGAGGAGGTGAATAGCTTAATGGGTCTATCTTGGTTAGTATAATGTATTATTTCCAAATATATCAGCCATAGAGATCTAGTAAAATAAATGACGAAAAAGCATAATTATGTTATTGGATAAATGGAAATACTCAAAAGGGGGTATCAAAAATGAAAAAAATAGCTACTATAATTTCTGCCATGGTTATCTTCGTGTTGCTGTTCAGTGTGGCAATATCCTGTAGTACCACCACACCGACTCAGACGACCCAGCCAACTCAAACATCCCCGCCCACAACAACGAAAGAGCCGATCACTTTAAGGTTAATCCAGCCAGCTCCTCCCGGCGACCAGCTTGTTTTAAAAGACGAAGCTCTAGCCGAAAGGTTTAATCAACGGGCCGGGGGTGAGTATGTCATCAAGGTTTACCCCAGTGAAACACTGGCAAAGGTTCCTGAATACTTCGATGCAGTGAGGACGGGCTCTGCAGAAATGGCCTCCATCGGATGGCCTATTTTTACTTTTCAAGAGCCCCAACTCGGCCTCTTGGCATTGCCATTTTTATTCGATACAGTAGAGGGTTTTGCGGATATTCAAGATGAAATAGTGGAATTGTATGATCCGATATTACAGGAAACGTTTAACGCGAAAGCTTTAGGTGCCTTTAATACGGGTGGTATGGATTATATCGGAAACGAACCCGTCAAAGTACTGGATGACTGGAAAGACCTGCTGATAGGAGCTATAGATGCGCCGCTGGCGTATATGGTAGATAAGTTTGGTGCCGGTTCGCAGGTGATCATGTGGATAGATTTATACGGCGCGCTGGAAAAAAATGTGATCGATGGTGCAATGAATGGACTTCATGGAACCATAAATATGAAAATGACCGATGTAATTAGTTACGTTACCGTATTTTACAGTGAGAGCGGTATGAATGGATATTCCATTAACCTTGATGTATGGAATGAAATGCCGGAAAATATTCAGAATATACTACTGGAGGAAGTAGCAACTACATGCGAAGAATTCAATGATTTATTTGTTGGATATGATGATACAGATCCAGAAGAATTAAAGGCCATGGGTAAAGAGGTATATTATCTCCCCAAAGCAGAACGTGACAAGTGGAAGGCGCTGTTAATTTCGTACACTAACGAGGAGCTAGACAAGGGTGGAGAAATCGGTGCAAGATTGAAGCAACTAGCTGGAGAGGCAAATGAAAAGTATCCTTATAAAGATAGATAGTGGCATATAGGACATCGCTTCGATTTTGCCTCCGCTTCTAAAATGAGCATTGTTTTGATGTTAAGTGAAAGAGATAGGGGAAAAACCTGTTTCTATTCTATCTCTTTCACCTTTAAATAGTAGCGTGAAGGGAAGCCAGGCTTGATAACGAGTATGCAAGCTCGACTGACAGATATCCTTCGAGCAAGTTTAGCAGCTGTAATAATCTGAGCGGGGTTTTTTATTTGCTAAATAAAATTAAGTATACCCCAGACTATATAATCGATCGCTTGAGCCGTTTCCTCCTAGTTGTGAGCGGGATAATGATAGTGCTCATGATTTTTACGGCGACATACGGCGTGGCAAGGCGCTACTTTTTTCACAGCCCCGAGCCCTATTCTTATGAAATCAGTACTATGTTCCTCTTATGGTCTTTCGTTCTGGCGGTAGCTGCCGCAGAGCGATATGACAGAAATATTAGAGTTGACTTCTTAAGCAGCCACGTCCCTGATATCGCACGGCATATCATATTGAATATAGCTTCTCCAGTAGCAGGTCTTTTTGTCTGCAGTATGTTCGCCTGGCAGGGTTTTGCCGCGGCAATGTACTCTCTGAAGATCGGCGCC
>CAZCZJ010000112.1:0-2621 GCA_964503235.1 uncultured Dehalococcoidaceae bacterium
TTCCTTTTTTAGTATGGCATCAATCTGGGATTTGCTTCGACTGTTTCAGCCATGATTCCAGGTAACCATAGGCTGTCCAGCCACCGTCGATAACTATAGTCTGGCCTTCAATGAATTTTGATTCCTCCGATGCGAGGAAGATAACAGCATCAGCGATTCCTTCCAGTTCGGCCAACCTTCCCAGAGGTGTCCGCGTCGCTAGTTCTTCCACGTCGAGAAGGCCTTTTTCTTCAAGGTCTTCAACGAGTTGGGTTTGAACGTAACCGGGAGCGACGGCATTTACGTTGATATTGTATCTAGCCCATTCACAACCCAGGACACGGGTCATTTGCATTACTCCAGCCTTGGCGCTGCTGTAGCATACCCGCTCTGGGAAAGCGCCTATCCCGTTTATAGAAGCGATGTTGATTATTTTACCGCTTTTTTGTTTTATCATCTCCCGGCCGGCTGTCTGGCTGCAGAAGAACACACCCGTCAGCATCACGTCTATACCTTGCCGCCAGCGGCGTTCCTCCAGTTCCTCCGAAGCGCCGACTACCGACATGCCAGCGTTGTTTACCAGTATATCGATTCTACCAAATTTATCCACGACCGTTTGAATCATGTCGTCGACTGCCCCTTTATTGGCGACGTCAGCCTGGATTACCGTGGTACGCCGACCCAGTGTCCTGATTTCCCTGGCTACTTCTCCCGCTGCATCCACAGACACCGCGCAGTTTAAGGCTATATCAGCCCCTTCTCTGGCGAAAGCCAGCGCAATTGCCCGGCCGATACCGCGGCTGGAACCGGTAACCAGCGCTACTTTATCCTTTAATCTCATTTGCCGCCTCCTCCACGGTTATTAACCATGATTTAAGGAATTGCGCCTTGTTCCTTAAATCTTTCTATATCTTCCCAGCCGTACCCGTGTTCCAGTAGCACTTCTTCGGTATGGGAACCTACGGGCGGTGCCGCGTTCTTTATTCTGGCTGGCGTTTCGGAGAATTGTACGGGGCTGTTCAGCATTCGTGCCGTGCCCGTTACGGGGTGGTCGATATCGGTAAAAAAGTTATTGACTATGGCCTGTTCGTCCTCCAGGATTTCCGGGATAGACTGGTTGGCGCTGGCGATAAGGTCGTTCTCGATGAAATTCTTCTCCCATTCCGCCCAGGTCCGGGAAAGAAAGAGGTCATCCAGTAATTTAATCAGTTCCTCGCAGTTTTCCTCGCGGCTTTCCATGGTGGCGTAGAGGGGGTCGTTTATCCACTCCGGCTTGCCGATTGCCCGGCAGAAGGGTTCCCAGTAGTCCTGGTTGGGATGGACCATCATTATCCATCGGCCGTCTTTACTCTTATACGAATTGTACATGGGGTTCGGATTGCGGACTCTGTCCCATATCCTAGGTGGTTGCCCGAATAAGGCGACCTGGGTGTCCAGTCCCATTGTCCATACCGCCATGTGGTATAAGGAGAGTTCCAGCGCCTGGCCCTTGCCGGTCTTTTGCTTATAATAAAGGGCTCCGCAGATGCCGCTGACCAGGTGAGCCGAAGCCACCATATCCATCATACCGGGGCGCTGTATAGCCGGGGGACTTGTCGGGTCAGCGGTTACCAAGCTCATCGGCCCGCCGTAGGACCAGGCCGCTACGTAATCGTAGCCGCGGTATCTGGCTTTAGGACCCTTAGTACCATACCCCGTAAGCAGGCAGTGGACAAGTCCCGGGTAGCGGTCTTTGAGACTGGGATAGTCCAGAGCGAAGCGCTCCAGTACATCCACTGAATAATTGGTGGCGAAAACATCGGCACCCTCAAGGAGCTTGTGTAGTATTTCGCGGCCCGGTTCCGTCCGCAGGTTCAGGGCCACGCTTCTCTTGCTCCGGTTGAGAAACTCGAAATGCAACTCGATTTCTCCCTTCGCAAGATTCAATAGCAGCGGCGTTCGGTTAAAACTCACCAGGCTTCTCTGCCAGTCTCCCCAAAAGGGCTCTATTTTAATGACATCAGCGCCCCAGTCGGCCAGGACAGCAGTAGCAGCCGGCGTAGCCACGACCTGGGCGAAGCTGATTACTTTGACACCTTCGAGTAGTCCGGGCATTGTTATTTACCTCCCCGATAAACAGTACTACCGGGAGTTTCCGTGTAATAATTATTACGGGATTACAGATATTATTATCAGTAGTTGATGACCACCAGCATCGTCACGGGCATATTGGTCTCGTTGATGATTTCCCGTCCCTCGTTGGGCCCGATGAAGATGCCCTCGTTGGGCCCGATTTTATACTGGTCGGTCTTCGTCTTGACGGTTATTTCTCCCTTGAGCACCCAGTAGAACTTTTCGTTGGGATTATCTTCATAGCCGTATTCGGCGCCGCCACCGGGCAGAAAATGGGAAAACCCCACCCAGAACTTCTCCGCCCCGGTCTCTTCCTTACCACTCAGCCTCATGGCTACCATGTCGAAGTGGCCCGGGGCCGCGTATGCTTTGACGTCTTCCAATCGTATCTTTTTCATCGTTTCTCCCCGCTTATGTTGTCCCGTATTTGTAGACGCGGTCCGGCACGTCGTTAATATCGTCCTCGTCGATGAAGGCGACCATGCGCACGATGGAGCCATCGCCCATGTACCAGCGGATCGGGAAGCCGG
>CAZCZJ010000112.1:2721-5309 GCA_964503235.1 uncultured Dehalococcoidaceae bacterium
CCCTCTTTCATGGGGAGTTTCTTATTGGCGGCATCGAGGTCGGCGGCAGTGACGAGTTCCCACTTTCCCTTGGGGATATCCCAGATAACGGCATCGCCGTAGTAACAGGTCAGGGGTATCTCATGGGTAAACATTCCGCCTTCGAAAACATGCCCGGGAGAATCAGCGTGTGTCGTGCAATGCATGGTAGTGGTAACGACCTGGGAGAGTACTCCCGACTTCGCCATATAGTGCATACGCTCAATCTTGACATCGGCAAAATACGGCCACAGCGGGCACTTGTCTCCAAACGGGTGGCTAAGATCAACTAATATTTCCTTTCCCATAATTACACTCCTTATCGTATTTAATAGTCTTATCGGCTATGGTATCGGTAAAATCTACCAGGTCGTTACTCCGCCGTCGATGTATAGTATCTGACCGGTGATAAAATCAGAAGCCTTGGAAGCAAAGAAAACGGTAGCGCCGACGATGTCTTCCGGCATAGCCCATTTACCCAGCGGGATGCGGGACTTCATCATCTTGGCGTAGTCCGGGTTGGCCAGGGCGTCACGCGTCAGGTCGGTCTCTACGATGGTGGGCGCCACGGCGTTGACCAATACATTATGCTTCGCCCATTCGCAGGCCAGAGTCCTTGTCAAGGTATCAACAGCCCCTTTACTGGGACAATACGCTGCGTAGTCCGCAGGCAAGCCGTAACGGCCTCTTACCGACGACATGTTGATGATTTTCCCGCTTTTCTGCTTTATCATTGACCGGCCGACGGCCTGGCAGATGAGGAAGGTACCGCGGGTATTGATGTCCATCACCTGCTGCCATTCTTCGATAGGGAAGGTATCGGCCGGCTTGCGAATCGCCAGCCCGTGGGAGTTTACCAGGATATCGATGTGGCCGAATTCATTCAAGACACTGTCGACCATGTTCGCCACTGATTTCTCGTCGACGACGTCCACAGTGACCGGCAGCGACTTCCGGCCTTTGGCGGCTATCTCTTTAGCGACGTCTTTCAGGTGCCCGAGTTTACGGCTGGCAACGGCGACATCGGCGCCGGCATCAGCCAGTCCCAACGCCTGGATCCGACCGATGCCCCCTGCACCGCCGGTCACAACTGCCACTTTACTTGTCAAATCAAATAAATCAGCCATATTACGCCCTCCAATTTATATACTTACCGTTATTCCGGGTTTTTTATTGCCGGTATTCATTTCCCGATTTACATACCAAAATCTATGCTGCTAGCTATGTTTTATTCAGGACTATATTCCCCAGGTATTCGGTGGCCTTGAGGTCGACGTCTATCGACTTCGGGGCGTATCCTTTAGCTTCCAGCTTAATCGTGTATTTGCCGTAGTCGAGCCCGTCGAACTCGAAGTCGCCGTAGTTGTTGGTCTTAGCCGTCGCCGATTTGCCGTCGTAGCTCAGGGTGGCTGTCACATCTTCGGCGCATTCGTCGGTATCTCCGTACACCACGGTGCCGGCGATGAAGTGTTGGGTAACCTTGTGCAGGTCTATGTAGTAAACACAGGGTTTCGTGTTCCACTCGGGGTGGTAGACCCCGGCGCCCGTCACTTTGAGAAGTTTGGCGACATCGCTTTGGGGGTCATCCAGGTTACCGAAGAGTAGAGAGCCAGTCGGGCAGGCCTGTACGCACCGGGGAATCTCTCCTTCTTCAAGCCGGTGGACGCAGAAGGTGCACTTCTGGGGCAGGTTGCTTTCTTCGTTCCAGAATATGGCGCCATACGGGCAGGACTCCACCAATTGCTTTTGCCCTACCGCTTTCTGCAGGTCTATCACCACTATGCCGTCATCTCTTCTATAGACGGCTCCATTCTCAGCTGCCTTGACGCAGGGAGCGTCCTCGCACTGCATGCAGGGTGTTGGTATATAGGCAACCTTAACGTAAGGGTATTTACCACGCTCACTTTTGGCAAGGTTCATCCAGAATTGACCGTGTCTGGGTTGAGAGGTGGTGTAGGGGGGATAGTCATTGTCCCAGTACTCGTCTTTGCAGGCGATAAAGCAGCAATAGCAGGCATTACATTTTGAAATATCGATTACTAAACCCCACCTTGTCATATCTATATACTCCTTTCAGATTTTCTCTCAGGCTATTCCCGTTTTACCACCTCAATCAGACAGGAGTTTGAAGCCATCCCGCAAGCATTTTTGGAAATGAAGCGGTGGTTGGTCAGCAGGTTAATGCATCCCCCTTTGTCCGGTGATTCACCGGGCTCTCCCGTCGGTTCGTAAATGGCACAAGACTCGTAGGAGTGAACTACTCCCGGCGGTACGCGTTCGGTAACCTGGGCCGCCATCAGTACGGTGCCTCTATCGTTATAGGCTTTAATTACTTCGTTGTTCTTAATCCCTCTCTTTTTGGCATCTTCCGGGTTTAGGCGGATTACCCAGTAGTAGTGGCCGTCCTCCATTTTAACACGGTGTTCCGGTATTTCATTTACCCAGCATCCTTTACCGTCATACATGGTATGAAAGCTATAGGCCGGGTGAGGTGAAATCAATTGCAGAGGATATTTGGAGTAAAGCTCCTTAGTGTGATGACCTTCCCAGGAAGGAATATATTTGGTAAC
>CAZCZJ010000113.1:0-5116 GCA_964503235.1 uncultured Dehalococcoidaceae bacterium
GACTGGAACTACGGCGCCGACCACCCGGATGTACGCGAGGTAGCTAAAGAAATCAACGGCTATGACCTGAGCACCGGTAAACTGGCAGCCAGCTTTAGCGCCCTTCAAGCCGACGGCACCACCACTTCCGGCAACTGGCTCTACTGCAACAGTTATGTCGAACCTGATGCCGAACCGGACGCACCGATACCCGGTAACCGCGCCAGCCGACGCATCCTGGAAGACGGACCGTTCTATATTGGCCTTCACGCCAAATGGGCCTGGTGCTGGCCGGTCAACCGCCGCGTTATCTACAACCGCGCTTCGGTAGACCTTGACGGTAATCCCTGGGACGCCGAGCACCCGGTTATCAAGTGGAACCCGACCAAGGGAGATAGCGGCGGCTGGGATGGGGACGTCCCCGACGGCGGTGCCGCGCCGATGAACCAGGGCGGTTATTATCCGTTTATCATGAAAGCCGAAGGTGTCTCACGCTTCTTCGGTCCCGGTATGGCGGACGGCCCGTTCCCCGAGCACTACGAACCCTGGGAGACCCCGGTGGCGAATGCCATGTCAAAACAGACGAGTAATCCCGCTTTCAAGATATGGCATCCCGACCAACAGGGTACGTCTGATAAATATCCGATTGTCTGCTCAACATACCGTGTTTGCGAACACTGGCAGGGCGGTCAGATGACCCGTAACATGCCATGGGTAATCGAAGCCCAACCGGAACCATTCTGTGAGATGAGTGAAGAACTGGCTGAGCGAAAAGGAATTGCCAATGGGGACAAGGTTATCGTGGAATCAGCCCGTGGAAAGGTCGAAGTTGTCGCGTTGGTCACCAAGCGATTTAAGCCGTTTAAGATGAACGGAAGCACGGTAGACCAGATAGGCGTTATCTGGCACTGGGGCTATACCGGCCTCTCTACCGGCGATAGCGCCAACGTCCTGACACCTCATGTCGGTGACGCCAATACGATGATACCCGAATTTAAAGCCTTCCTGGTAGACGTCAGGAAAGCATAGACAGCGAGAGAGTAGGAGGAAATCATGGCAGATAAAGCAATTTTATACGACGCTTCCAAATGTACCGCCTGCCGGGGCTGTCAGGTAATGTGCAAGCAGTGGAACGAGAACGACGAAAATATCCCCACCGTGGAGAACGGAGTCGATGCTACCAACTGGGGCAGTTACGAGAATCCTAAAGACCTTTCCCCCTCCACCTGGCTCAAGATGCGGTTCACCGAGGTTGAGGAGAACGGCCAGGTACGCTGGTTATTTACCCGCCAGGCCTGCATGCACTGTACCGATGCCGCCTGTGTAAAGGTCTGCCCTAACGGCTCACTCTATCACAACGAACTGGGTTTCGTTGCCTATAATAAAGATACCTGCACCGGCTGCGGTTACTGTATCGATGCCTGTCCCTTCAGCATACCACGTTCCAACCGCAACCTTCTCACCGGTATAGCCAAGATGGACAAATGCACGGCTTGCACCTCCCAAGGGTTTAACCGCATTGAAGCAACCAGTGCCGACGTTGAAATGATGACCGAAAGCTGGAGAGATGTGTTGGCTCCAGCCTGTGTCAAGACCTGTCCCCCCAAAGCCCTGCAATACGGAGACCGTAATACATTGATTGCAGAAGGTAAAGTACGGGTACAGTATCTGAAATCGCAAGGCCGGAGCAATGCCAACCTTTACGGTGAAAATGAACTTGGCGGCCTGCACGTTATGTATGTCCTTGAAGATTCACCCGATGTTTACGGACTGCCGGTAGAACCAAAAGTTTCGGCGGCAGCGGTCGCCTGGAAAGACGTCATACAACCGGTAGGCTGGGCCGTAGGCGGCCTGGCTATTGTAGGATTGGGAATGAACTGGCTGGTAGCCCGAGCCAACATCAATAAGGAGGGGAAATGACAGAAGTAGAAAAATATAGAAAACCGATACGTGTACTGCACTGGATACATGCCGGTGCCTTCGTCCTCCTGTTCCTGACCGGCCTGATACTGTTTATTCCGGGTCTGGGATTCCTGGCTGAAGACAGCTGGACGCGTGTTATCCATCGCATCGGGGCCGCCATATTCATCATAATTCCTTTAATCTACTTAATTGTCAACCCGAGGTCGGTGCTCCGAGGAATCAAGTTAGCCTTTACCTGGAACAGCGATGATATAGGCTGGATACAAGCCCTGCCCGGCTACTACTTCAGGGGCGACGAGAGTAAAATGCCGCCCCAGGGCGAGATGAATACCGGCCAGAAGCTGTGGTGGCTGATTGTTCTGGTTTTCGGATTGCTGTTTACGATAACCGGATTAATTATGTGGTTCGCCAAGACATCAGCTCCACCGGGGCTATTACAGGGGATGGTACTCATCCACGATATATCTTTCATTGTTGCCGGCACGATGTTCCTGGTACACATCTACAATGGTGTCTTCCATCCGCTGTTTAACGAAGCCTGGTCTGCCATTACCGGTGGCAAAGTATCCGCTGAATACGCCAAGAAGCATCACGGTAAATGGTACGCCGAAATTTCCAAGGGTAAGGATTAGTACACTTAGTGATAACAGATACGACCAACAAGATACTTAAAAAGCTTACAGAACAAGAAAAGGAGGAGGGGAGTCTTCCCCTCCTCCTGGAATTCTATAAAAAGCTCATCAAGTTACAGTCCGCGGCGCAGAAACGCATCGGTACCCTCCAACCTACGATAAGCACGGCTGCCATTAACGAGCGGCTGGCCAAGGGCGAACCGCTGGTAAAATTCGAAGAACTCGCCATCGAGTGGTCGCTGGCCCGGGAGCTGTTTGTCAAGGTAATATCCGTCTTTTCTCAATATCCGCAGCTTTTCGGTGAAATCCCGGACAGATTAGAATCACCCAAGGCGGGACGACTCCTGACTAAAAAAGCCGTAAAAGCCTGGTTTATCGGCAAAGAATTACCCGTCACGCTAGCAGAAGGTATCAGCGATAATCTCATACAGACCATGATCCAGACCACTTTGCAGCCGTTTCTCAATAAACATGCCATGGCTCTAATCGACTCTATTCCAAAGGATGCCTGGCGATGGAATTACTGCCCTATCTGCGGAGGGAGCCCCGACCTGGGTTACATGGAAAAGGAGGTGGGCGGACGATGGCTCGTTTGCTCACGTTGCGATTCCGAGTGGGTTTATCCACGCCTGCAGTGTCCCTACTGCCTTAACCAGGAGCAGTCTTCACTTTCCTTTTTTGAAGATGAACATGGGCTGTACCGCTTATATATATGTAACCGGTGTAAATGCTACCTGAAAGTCATCGACCTGCGTAAAACAGAGTCGGAGGTTTTAATGCCTCTGGAACGTCTCTGTACCCTGGACCTCGATTCTCAAGCCAGAGAGAAGGGGTATCACCCTTACAGCATGTCTCAGGCAAATGCAGAACGATAATACCTCAGGCATTGACCTTTTCGCCCAAAGTTTCGTTGAACAGGGAGATGGTATTCAAGTAGTCGGTGAGCCGGGATTAATATATACAGATAGACAATCAGATTCCACAGAAGTATAATTATTAAGGATAATGAATATACAAGATAGGAGGTATATCTGATGTTCAGTAAATTTGGGGGCTGGGAAATCCTCCTGATATTAGTGATAATACTTATCGTATTCGGTGTAGGGAAACTACCTCAGGTAGGCAGCGCCATAGGTAAAGGGATACGCTCCTTTAAAAAAGGACAGTCCGGCGAAGATGAAGAAGAGGCTGAAGAAGCCAAACCCGTAAAAGTGACCGCCGCCAGGAAAAAAACTACCGCGAAGAAATCCGCAAAGAGCTAATTCAAGGGCAAAATTTTAATTCCGGAGTTTTATTATGATTCTCTTGACCGACAAGCGGAGTCAGGAGATATTAAGGATAAAGGTGAGGGATGGGCTTTTCAGGTATAGGCTTCTGGGAAATAGTTTTAATTATCGTCGTCATCTTAATAGTACTGGGACCACACCGGCTACCGGAAATCGCCAGAACACTCGGGAGAGCCTTCCGCGCCATTAAGAAAGCAAGTTCCGACCTTTCACTAAGCATTACCAAAGAAATAGAAGAAACTAAATCCGTGAAGCCCTCGACACCCGCCACACCATCACCCCCTGCCACCCCCGCCACCACCGCAGATAAGCCACCATCAGCGGCTAAACCAGATTCAGCCGACGAGGATGACCGTCCCCAGAAAACCGGAGGGGCATCAGCAGAAAAATGAGTGATGGCGAAAAAAAATACACGATACTGGGTCATCTGCGCGAATTACGAAATCGCATCTTTAAGACAGCCATCGCCGTAATCATCGGCTTCATTGTTTGTTTTATCTTTAGAGAGTGGATATTCTATATCCTTAAGCTGCCGGCCAGGGGGCTTAATTTTACTGCCATTGAAATGACGGAGAATCTGAGCTCGATTATGCTGGTTTGCTTCGTCGGGGGAATCATTCTGGCAATGCCGGTACTCGTTTACCACGGCATCATGTTCGTGGCACCGGCGCTCACGCGGCGGGAGAAGAAATGGGTTCTTATCATCATACCCTGGATTTTTATCATGTTCCTCGGCGGCGTAGCCTTCGGGTATTTTCTACTGGCGCCCTGGACTATCTGGTTTCTCAGTACTTTCGGCAGTGACGTTGCCGAGATGTTCCCGAGAATCAGTAACTACATCGGCTTTCTTACCAAGCTCCTCTTTTTAACAGGGCTTGTGTTTGAAATGCCGGTAATCTCCACCTTCCTGGCGCGTTTCGGACTGCTGAAACCGGAGTGGCTTTCAAAGAAACGCCCGATAGCCATAATACTGGCTTTTGTAGTGGCGGCGGCTGTCACTCCGCCCGACCCGATTACCCAGGTGCTGCTGGCAATACCTCTGATTCTTCTCTATGAAATGAGCATTATACTGGCCAAGGTGGTATACCGTCGGAGGCAACGAGCCGCCGAAGCGGCGGCATCTGAGTTTGATGACACTAATAATCAGTCAAATGGTTAAGGCCGGTTATTGCGGCTGCATTTTTCAATAATATATACTTGTGTAGACACGGGGGAGCGGATGAGTCCCGGTGGGCTTCGCGGACTTCAACTCCGTTGGGGGGCGTTAGTAGCGTCTTCGGTGGGTTCGACTCCCAT
>CAZCZJ010000114.1:0-416 GCA_964503235.1 uncultured Dehalococcoidaceae bacterium
CGCTGCCGATAACGCCACCGCAAGTGCCGGTTCCTGTATAGGCTATACCGGAATGAAGCCCCATCATCCCTTGAAGTATTATTACCTGTACTTCCGGTGTAAATAACTCTATACCCTCAGACCTGAAGGCTTCGCATATCGATGCGAAAGTAGACGGGGCTCAGGCCCCGTAATTAACCCCCTCTCCAGCCCCAAGGTGACCAGCTTTATCAATTATTCTTTGCTTCTTTGCCTCGTCAATCACGATTTTCCCGATCATTTTTCCTCCTTGTTATTATATTGTTGTTAAATTTGTCATATCGTAACAGTTATCGCCCATTGATTTGAGTGTAATTTGATAACATACTATATCAGCATCCAACTCAATATTAAGTGGTAAAGTATTCACAAACCCTTGATCGCTGGTTCAATCCCAG
>CAZCZJ010000114.1:516-5106 GCA_964503235.1 uncultured Dehalococcoidaceae bacterium
AGCCGTTTTGATATTCTTGTTGTATTTCCTCCATTATTTTGGAGGAAAATTCTTTCTCAATATTAAGTGGTAAAGTATTCACAAACCCTTGATCGCTGGTTCAATCCCAGCCGCTGCCGCTTGTTTCAGCCGTTTTGATATTCTTGTTGTATTTCCTCCATTATTTTGGAGGAAAATTCTTTTCTTTCTTCTTCACCGAGGGTTGTCATCGGGAGAACCCATTCCATTTCTTGCAGATTATCTATCAGCAAGGGAATCAAATCATACGGGACGGATATCAGAAAAAGACCCTCGGGCAGTACCTTCTGCATTCTTATGCCGTATCCAATTCCGGTAACGGTATAGTTCAGTTCTCCGGTAACATACGGGTAAGAAAAAATCCAGGCGCACGTCAGCACCGGTGTAAATTTAGATGTTAATGGTTTCCCGGTGGAATAGCTTAAAGCTCTGAATATAATCTCGGCATCGGACGGCTTGGCTGTAATTACCAGTAAATCCGGTTCGAAAGTAAGCTTATCTTGAGGAGAGAAAGCCACATATCTGACGGTATCTCTGGGGATTTTATAGATATGGTGATAAATCCTGCTGTTGGCGCGTGCTTCCTGGTATATCTTTTCCTTGGCGCCGATTTGACCACCCTCCATGGTTGGCTCGGCGTCCATCATTCCCAGTATCAGTCTGTCGACGCAGGAAAAGTTATCTTTGGTCGCATAAAAGGGCTGGTTGGTCTGTGCTTCCGTAAACAACCGGCAAATAGGCATTACTTTATCCGTCTGTTCCAGCCCTTCCGGTTTATTAAGCAGGAACTTGATGCCCACCGGTTTTCTTTCGAAGTTGAATCTATCAAAAACAGAATAGTCCCACTTTGTTGGATTCATATTTACCTCCCTGATGACAATTATCCTCTATCACAAACGGTTCGGTGTAATATTACATATCTGACATTTCTTGACGGAGTTGGTTTAATCGGTTTTCAAAACGCTTAAAGTGCGCCTCTCTACCCGTACTTCGCCAGCTCCGATACATGTTATCGTCCCGCAGATTTTCCATGACTGTCGGGAGCACATTCCAAGGAATTGATATGATGAACATCCCTTCTGGTATTGGTGTGTTTATCGCCTCCATGCCCAAACTTAGACCTGTAATCGTGAAGTTTGTCTGGCCGCTTATCACAGGATAGATATACATCCACGCGCACGCCATGATCGGCGTGCCATAACTTGACCATTTATCGCCAGTTGTGTAACCTTCAGCCCTGAGGATTGTCCGTGCTTGGCTTACATTAGCCATAATCACAAGCACATCTGGATCAAAGTTCATCTGGTCTATAGGAGAGAAAGCGACAAAATTAACTGAGTTTTTCAACATTTTAGGGATGTATTGGTATACTTTACGGTTCGCCCTCGTCTCTTTGAATAATCCTGCTGAACCTCCGGCGAAGCCACTGACGAGAACAGGTTCCGGGTCTTTCATGCCCAGGAGTAGCGGTTCCACGCATAAAAAATCTTCCTTCTGAACGTAAAACGGCTCGCCCTGCTGTGCTTCCCAGAACATCTCGCAGAAGGCAAGTTTTGTCTCTATTCGGTTGATTCCTTGCGGTCGTGCCGGCAGGAATTTTACTCCCACCGGCTTCCTTTCCAGTTTTAGTCTATCGAACGCTGAATAATCACTCGGTATTGATTCCATAGTAACCTCCTCGATACTTCAAACAAGCTTATTACGCGGCACCTAACTTAACATCCTGCCGGATTCAATGATTATCTGCCCCTCATCATCTCAGGAAGCCAGAGGCTTATCTCCGGAAAAGCTATGAGGATAGCCAGGAAGATAAAGAGGATAATCAGGAAAGGCAGCACTCCGCGCAGGAGCTTATCTACCGGGATGTTGAAGGCCGTCCTCATCATGAACAACTCTAGTCCCATCGGAGGAGTAATCAACCCTATCTGCATGTTGACCACGTAGAGAACACCGAACCAGACAGGGTTGAAACCCAGGGCACTGATGACAGGGACGAATATTGGTACCGTCAGCAGCATGATGGTGATGGCATCTATAAAACAGCCTAGAATCAGCAGCATGATGTTAATGGTAATAATAATCAACCAGGGGGATAAATCTGAACTTGTAGCGAATCCCGTTACTGTCTTGACCACCCCGGAACTGCCAATGACATAGGAGAACAGCCAGGCGCCGATCATCATAAAGAGAATCATGCCGTTTATTTTGGCGGTCTCCAGCAGGGCCCGGCGCAGGCCCGTCCAGCGCAGGCGGAAAACGACGACTCCGATAATCAGCACCACCACGCAGCCGACGCCGGCGGCCTCGGTGGGAGAGGCTATGCCGAAGTAGATTGAGCCGAGTATCGACAGCATCACCACGAATATCGGCCAGACCTTTTTCAGCGAGGAGAGCCGCTCTCCCCAGCTGACGCCGCCCACGGGGGGGCCCAGCTTGGGATTCCGCCAGCACATGAAAATGGCCACCGCCGCCAGCATGAACGCCAGCAGAATGCCCGGTACCATGCCGGCCATGAAGAGGCGTCCGATTGACGTCTCCGAGAGGACGCCGTAGATAATCATGCCGGCGCTGGGGGGAATGAGGGGGCCGAGGACGCCGCCGCAGCATAGCCCGCCCATGGACAGACCTTTATCGTAGCCGTAGCGTTCAAACTCCGGCTCGGCCACCTTGCCCACCGCCAGGATGGTAGCGGTGCTGGTGCCGATGGCCGCGGCCATGGCGGCCTCGCCCCAGATACTGGTCACGATGAGGCCGCCGGGGATACGGGAAAGCCACTTGCGTGCGGCGTTATAGATATCCTCGCCGATTTTCGTTTCGGCAATCAGGCAGGCCATGAGGATGAAGAGCGGTAGCGGTGTCCAATTGATGTTGTAGAGGGTATTGAAGGTGGTCCAGCCGATTTTCTCCAGACTGAAGGGGCCGAAGGCCACCAGGGCCACGACGAAAGCGGTAAAGCCCAGGGCGTAAATGACCGGAATGCCCATCATCATTAAGAAGAGCATGCCTCCAACGCATACCAGGGCCGCAATAGTTGGGTCCATTTATTACCTTACTTCTTTTCTCAATTTACCCGGTGTCTACGGTCTCTTCCGGGGTTTGACCGCCTCTTAAAAGGTTGATACCCTTGACAAACTTGCTGAAGAGAATGATCTCTAGCAGGATAAAGCCTGCCGGGATGACTAGTTTAACGGGGGCGATGGGTATCCGCCAGGTAGATTGGCTGGTCTGGCCGATATCCAGGGCGTAGATGGCATTATCCATGCTTTTCCAGATGAGTACGGTACAGAAAGTCATCGCCAGCAGCGGTGAGATGATGTTGATGACGATGATTTTCATGGTACGGGGGAAACGGGAGGCAAGCAGGTCGTTGCGCACGTGCTGGTCCAGAAACTCCACGCCGGCCACGGCCAGGACTCCGCTGAACAGAAGGAACATGGAGCTGAACTCATATGAGTAGGGTTCAGCACCGGCTGAATGCCGCATGATGACACCAAAGGTGGACAAGAACGCCATCAGCAGTACTAAAATACCGCAGACTAGCAGCAGGTGCTGACTGAGACTGCCAATCCAATAGTCCAGTTTGCGGAGTATCTTGATGAACAACAAATAAACTCCCCTAAAAGGGTAGAATTTTTCCTAAGGTTTGACGCCCGCGGCTTTAAGGCCGCGGGCGTACCTTGGTTACTCTACCTAATCATTGGGATATAAAGCGTTTGCCTCATTGGCAATTGCCATTATCTGGTCGCCGAATTCACCGTACTGCGCCAGCAGGTCATCGGTAACCGACTGGCAGGCCGCTTTCCAGATGTCTATCTCTGATTGGGGCGGGTAATATATCTCCACCCCGGCATCGGCAATAGCCTGATGGTCGGTAATCCACTCGTCGGCGACCCACTGGTCGATCATGTCCGAGTATTCCTTGGCTAATTCATGCAGTATGGCCTGGATGTCCGTGGGCAGGCTGTTCCAGGTGTCCAGGTTGATGGAGAACCCGTGTATGGCCGGGGTCATGTAGGCTGCTGTCATGTAGTCAGCAACGTCCGTCAGGCCGAAGATGCGCATGGCGGCCGGTGCCGTTATTACCGCATCCACGGTCCCCTTCTCCAGCATCGAGTAGGAATCGGTATAGGGCACCCCGGTCAAGGCGGAGCCGCCCAATGCCTCAACCGTTGATGCAATGACGGGGGAGATAGCCTGTACCAGCAGTCCGTCCCAGTCTGCCAGGGTCTCTACCGGCCGGGTGGAAATAAGGGCCATGCCGGTGTAGTTATGCAGGCAGAGCAGCTTCTGGTTGAACTGGTTTTCCAGAATCCCGGCATAGAGAGGTTCCAGGCTGGGTACGGCATATCTATGAGCATCAAGGTTGTTGAACAGGAACGGTATCTCCACCGCGCCTAGCTTCGGCTCGTCGAAGGAGTTGAAGTTGGGGGTAATTGACGCCATGTCGGCCGCCCCGGTCCTGACGCCGTCAAGGAGCTCCACGAAAGAAAGCTTGGATTCAGCCGGGAAGTACTCGATGGTATAGGCGGGGCCGCAGCGGTCATTAAAAGCCTCGGCGAAAGCCAGTTCGAG
>CAZCZJ010000115.1:0-5078 GCA_964503235.1 uncultured Dehalococcoidaceae bacterium
TGACCATCTATCTAGCCCTGATGTTGCCATCAGGGTCAAGCGACCAACCCGGGGAATAGGCCGGGCGTCCTTGAGTCCCTCTATTCGGTCTTGCTCCGGATGGGGTTTGCCCAGCCGACCGGTCTCCCGATCGCTGGTGAGCTCTTACCTCACCATTTCACCCTTACCCTGAAACAGGGCGGTATGTTTCTGTGGCACTATCCGTGGGGTCGCCCCTCCTGGGTGTTACCCAGCATCCTGCCCGGTGGAGCTCGGACTTTCCTCCCCGAAAAAACGGGGCGGTCACCCGGTTTACTTGACCCGTTCATAGTGTAGTGGAGAGATGGGGGTTAGTCAATAAGGGATGGTGGGTGTAAATGATAGAGGGGACGAAACCCCCTCTTAATTCATCTGCTACTAGAAAGCCTCCCCATATCCACCAGGGGAGTTTAAGAGGGATGAAACCCCTCTTTCTATTACTTCCCCCTCTCAAACAAACGAAATGATACCCAATGAATGAGTATCTGTTTGAGAGGGGGTCAGGGGGAGAGCATGTGAAAATATCCAAAACCAGATGTGTCTAAAAGCTAGGAGAGACCGGAATTGAAACAGCCTTTTTAGTGGGTTGCCTGGCCGACAAAGAAGACGATAAGACCGCCCATGGCAGCCTGGATTAAAGCCAGGATGAGAGTGGCTCTATCTATTTTCCCGTCCAGCTTAACTCTGGAGCGACTGTAGATGAAGATGACAATCAACCCCCACAGAACGGCGGCGATGAGGTGACCGTCGGCGTAGCCGGTCAGCCAGCCAATTAAGACGGCCGGAACAACGACCCAGGAGATACCGACGAGGAAAAGTATTAAAATACCCGGCATAGTATATTTCTCAGGGTAGGCTCAGGTTACCTATGGTTCGCCTACCCCGGTCACCTTTCATATAGTCCGTGTTCAGAATATTATAAGCGGTCTAAAGCTTTATTGGCAAGGCTGTCCACTTCAGTGCTTTGGGCGCGGGGGACATGCTGTATCGAGAATTTCTCCAGCGAACCTATCAGTTTGACCACGTTTTCGTAGAGGATTCTCAGAGAAGTGTTTTTTACCCGATACCTGCCGTTAATCTGTTTTACGACGAGTTCGGAGTCGGAATAAACTTTCACCTGTTTTACACCGAGTTTAACAGCTTTTTCGAGACCGGCAATGATGGCGCGGTATTCCGCCTGGTTATTCGTGGCTTTCCCGATGCGGCGTGAAATACTGGCAACCAGATTGCCTTTATCGTCCTTGATAGTAGCGCCGATAGCCGCCGGTCCGGGATTGCCACGGGCGGCACCGTCGGCATTGATGATAACGCGTGTAATACTCAATATGTCCTTCAGGATATGTACAGGATTCGTCCGCAGGTGCCGCATTGTATCGGTTGGCCGCTTCTGGCTTTTTGCAGAGCGCTGGCCGATAATGATATACGACAGGCACGGCATATGCCCTGTTCAACTTTAGCAACAGCTTGTTTCTTCTGTTTCCTTATTTTTTCATATAGATTAACGGTTGCGGTATCTATTTGACCAATCAACTCCTGGCGTTTTGTATGAAGGTCCTCGAGGCTGCCGTTTAACTTTTTTATGTCGTCGGAAAGCTGCTTTTGTTGCTGCTGCCAGTCTTCCTCTAGCTTTTTAAGGTCATCGGTAGCGGTGGCAACAATGCGTTCAACCTCTTCAACCCGGTCGATTATCTCCAGCGTGGTGTTTTCCAGGTCGTCACTGTGTGCTTTCATCGTGGATACCTCGTGCTGGAGGCCGGATAGTTCCTTGGGATTGTTTATCTTGCCGCCGTATAACCGCCCTTCTATCTCAGCGATTTTATCGAGGAGGTCGGTTACCTCGGCTTCGGCTTCCCGGTGTTGATGTCTGAGTTCGTCGAGTCGTTTTTGTTCGGTGTCCAGCTTTTTTTGTGACGTATCCAGGACATCTCTATTCCCCAGTTGACTTTGCTTCTGGTTCAGAGCAAGGTCTTTTTGCTCGATTTCCGTATCGAGCTCCTGAAGCTGAAAGAGCTGCCTGGTTACTGCCATTTTCCCTGGTGACTATTCTATAACGTAGGACGCATAATATCAAACGGCATAAGGCGGGTGACAAAACAGGGTAGTAAAAACAGAACATATGTGCTATTGATTAGAGAGTAATACTTATCACAACGGATTATCTGCAAAGGGGGAGATATGAGGCTATTACGATTAGCCGTAAAGAAAGAGAGGTGGGACCTGGCGGCTCATACCATCGTGCTGGCGACGGCAAGGCAATTGAAGAACGGGGGGAAGCTGAATGACAAAGGAAGCAAAGCGAAAAAAGAGCAGCACCAGGGGTAGTCGGAAATCTGAAAGGTCTGATTTTTATACAAAGGTACTTGACGAGGCGGAGAAACTGGATTTTATAGCGGCTGCCGATGTGAATGGAATAGATAACGAAATTGCTTTGCTGAGAGTGAAAATAAAGTCGGTGCTGGAGAAGGACCCGGAGAACATCAGGCTTATCATGCAGGCAACGAATACCCTGGCGGGACTGGTGAAGACGCGGTACCGGATTACCAAGGAGCAGCGGCAGGGTCTGAAAGAGGCGATAGGTAACGTGTTGAGGGATGTGGCGATTCCGCTGGGAATAAGTATAGGGACGAAGGCATTGAGTAAATAGGAGCGGATTGATTTTGTTTACCTCACCCCCTGTGTCCCCCTCTCTTGACGAGGCGATCCGCAGGAGAGGGGGAGGGATATTTAAGAGGGGCTGCGCCCCCTCTCGCTG
Organism: uncultured Dehalococcoidaceae bacterium; assembly: GCA_964503235.1. Classification (GTDB taxonomy): domain Bacteria; phylum Chloroflexota; class Dehalococcoidia; order Dehalococcoidales; family RBG-16-60-22; genus W425. The sequence goes on from CAZCZJ010000115.1 coordinate 2,771, forward strand.
CGCACTCCCGCTGCGGGAGAGGGGGAAGAGAGAAGAAAGGCAAAGACTTTCCTGAATAGCCGTTTTTCAAAGGGAAGTGATGAGATTTATTTTAATCCATCCCCCTAGCCCCCTTCCTTTGAGAAAAGAAGGGGGAATATTAACGAGGGTGAATCAGTGAAAACGAATTCATCTATCAACCGACTGAGGCCATACCAGAAAGAAGCGGCGATGGCGATACTGGAGAGCGTTTTCGGGAAGAAGGGGATGACTTTTTCGGTGGAAATCGCCCGGCAGGGGGGTAAGAACGAGCTCTCAGCGCAGCTGGAGCTGCTTCTATTGACATTGCACATAGCCGAAGTAAAGAACTTGATAAAATGCTCGCCGACCTTCAAGCCGCAGGCGGTAATCTCGATGTCGAGGCTCAAGGACAGGCTCAACGACGCCGGGTTCGGCAGGATATGGTCATCGGAGCAGGGCTACATCATCAAGCTGGGCAACGCCCGGGCCTTTTTCCTCTCGGCGGACGAAACGTCGAACGTCGTCGGCAACACCGCCCACATCCTTCTGGAGGTCGATGAATCACAGGACGTGAGTAAAGAAAAGTACAGCAAGGAATTCAAACCGATGGGTGCCACCACCAACGTGACGACCGTCCATTACGGGACGACCTGGGACGACAGCACGCTGCTGGAAGAAGTCAAGCAGACAAACCTCGAACTGGAACGCAAAGACGGCGTCAGGCGGCACTTCAGCTACGACTGGGAAGAGGTGGCCAAATACGTCCCCGACTACCGGGCTTACGTCGAGGGGGAAAGGAAGCGGCTGGGAGAAAACCACCCGCTTTTTATGACGCAGTACCGTCTGCTGCCTGTACGCGGTGGGGGTGGTTTCCTCAGTGTACAGCAGCGGGAGCAGCTGCAGGGAAAACATCTTCGACAGCGGCGGGCGAAAAGCGGTAGAGCCTATATAGCAGGGATAGATTTAGCCGGAGAAGCCGAGGAAACAGAAGGCGATTTTATAAAGTCGGCCAATACAAAGCGCGACGCGACAGTGGTGACCATCGGTGAGCTTAACTTTTCGTCGTGCAATGACATAAATCGAGAGGCATTTATAAAAATAGTCGAACACTACCGGTGGACGGGACGAAAGCATACCGAACTGTACGCGCAGCTCGTGGACATCTTGAAAAACGTCTGGCGGTGCCGTCGGGTAGTCGTCGATGCCACGGGAGTGGGCGAGCCGGTGGCGGCGTTCCTGAGGAAAGCACTGGGCTCCCGGGTGACACCGTTCAAGTTCACGCAGTCGAGCAAGAGCGAGCTGGGATTCAACCTGCTGGCAGCGGTCAACGCGGGTCGCCTCAAGATTTACAAAGGGGATGGTTCCGAAGAATATCAGGAGTTCATGTGGGAGATGGAGAAGGCGCGGGGGCAGTACCGTCCCAGCCAGACGATGAACTTCTACGTTGACCCGACGCAGGGCCACGATGATTTTCTAATGAGCCTGGCGCTGATGGTAGAAGCGGCACGGCTGTATGAGCCTAAGAAAGCGATAGGGGGAGAGAGGGAGTGAGGGGAAAAAAGAGGGGAAGAGAACTCATTTATTTAGTAATCTTTCGGTGTGATATGCTATACTTCTTAAAAGCAATTATCACTTTAATAAGTTACTCATGCATGACTTAGAGCAGATAAACGATTTAAGGGAGCGCATAGGAGTAGCCAGAGCTAATGCGCCTTCTGATATATTCACAAAATTCGCTAAAATGCTGGTTAAATATACCACTTCGCTTTTAGTAGTATTAACACCCATTTCAAGAATAACTACGGCAGTGGGTGGTTGTTTGATAGTAATAACTATCGGGTTTTTAGCCTTACCAATTTCATTCGTATGGTTACCTTTCTACTACCTGTTGGCAGGAACCAGCTGGTTATGGTTAAAAGCCTGGTATCTTAGACCGATACTATTACTTCCGGGTGTAATAGTAGCTCTTATCGCAGATTTATACGTAATGCTTATGCCTGATTTTGAAAGAGGCGCCAAGATAACCAAACTGGCTGTATGCGAAGAGTGGCCCTTATCCTGGTACTTGATTCACCCTCCGAAGCAGTCTGTCGTTTAGAGAAAACTTAACTTCCGATTGGGGTAAAAGGGGGAGGGGCGTTAGTCCTCCCCTCTTTTTTTATGCTATCATTTAGGCAATCGGAAAACTTCAAAGGAGATACGTGATGGCACAACAAACGCTGGAAGCTAGAGTGGCGGCGATGGAGAAGGAAATCGATAGGCTGAAAGCTATCGAGGCGATACGCAAGCTGGAGCACGCCTACAGCTT
>CAZCZJ010000116.1:0-5037 GCA_964503235.1 uncultured Dehalococcoidaceae bacterium
CCTGGCAGCAAAAACGCGACTTACGCCTCGATAAGTGGATAAGCGGCGAGGGTATCAAATTCGATAGCCCACAGGCGGAAAAAGACTACAAGGCACGGGCTACACGACTTGCCAAGGCCGCCAAGCTGGAAATTCCCGACCGCGTTCCCTGCATGGTACCGACCGGATGGTTCCCGGCCTTAAATGCCGGTATCACCCTTAAAGAAGCCATGTACAATCCAGAGAAGATGAAATGGGCCTGGCTCAAGTTCGTTGATGAGTACGATTCGGATACCTTCGACGGCACCCTCTTCTTCCAGGCCGCCGCCAGCGACCTCCTGGAAGCCAAGACCATGAAATGGCCCGGTCACGGTCTGCCTGATAACGCGCATTCTTACCAGTACGTTGAAGGCGAATATATGAAAGCTGACGAATACGACCTCTTCATGAAAGACCCCTTCGATTTCCAGCTGCGATATCTGTTACCGCGGACATACGGCACGTTCGAGCTTTTTGCTGACGTCCCGTCTTTCTCTTCATACCGGGGACTACCGCAGCGGCTTATAGCGATGTGCTCCGATCCCCGGTTCATCAAACTGGCTAAAGCTATTTATCAAGCCAGTCAGACGATGCCGACATTTCAGAAAGTCTCGGCTGAGACCACGCTGGCGGCGAATGCCCGCGGTTTCCCTGTCTTCCGCGGTGGTCTGGCGGTGGCTCCGTTTGATGTCTTTGCCGATAGCCTCCGGGGTACTCACGGCATCGTCATGGATATGTACCGCCAGCCGGATAAAATACATGAAGCCATGGAATTCGTTTTACCTCAGTTGCTGCAGGGAGCTATCGCCATGTCGGATATGGCCGATTGCCCGGAAATCATGATGCCGCTGCACAAGGGTGATGATACCTTTATGTCCGATAAGCAGTTCGAGACCTTCTACTGGCCTACGTTTCGGAGGCTTCTCATCGGCATGGTCGAGGAGGGTCTGGTCCCGTTTCCCGTAGCCGAAGGCGCCTATAATCGTCGGCTTGAAGTTATTAAAGACCTGCCCAAAGCCAGCGTGATATGGATGTTCGACCAGACCGATATGGCAAATGCCAAAAAAATCCTGGGAGACACCTGTTGCATCTGCGGAAACGTACCGGTTTCTCTGGCGTATACCGGTAACGCCGGGGAGATGAAGGAATATTGTCGCCAACTCATCGAGACCTGCGCCCCCGGTGGCGGGTATATTCTCAGCGGCGGTTCTACTTTCGATATGGCTAAACCGGAAAATATACATGCCATGATGGATGCAGTTAAAGAATACGGCGTATATAAGAAGAAATAACTCTGTCTGGAGACAAATCATGGAAGCAGAGAAGAAATGGGAGGCCCTGACCTGGGAGGAGAAACGGGAGGAGCGTTTTAAGAAGTGGCTTGATGCTCCCGGTGTTGAGTTCGATAGCCCGGAAGCTAAGAAGAAATACCGGGAGCGTGTTACCAGGTTCATTAAAGTCATTAAGATAGAAGAACCCGATAGAGTACCGGTAATCCTTCCGGCCGGATACCTCCCGGCTTCGTACGGGGGATATTCGCTTAAAGAAGTCATGTACGACTATGAGAAACTCGCCAAAGCCTGGATGAAGTTCACTCACGACTTCGAACCGGACAGCTTCTCCGGTCCCGGATTCGTCTACCCGGCAAGGGTTTTGGAGATAATCGGCCACAAACTGCATAAATGGCCCGGTCACGGTCTGCCCGATGACGCCCCCATGTACCAGTACGTTGAGGGTATCTATATGAAGCCCGACGAGTATGACGACTTTATGAGTAATCCCACCGAGTACTGGATGAAGACGTTCCTGCCGCGTACCGTTGGTGCTTTCGAAGGGTTCCGGTATCTATCCTTGTTCAACCCTATATTGACCAATCCTATGGGTTTTATCATGTCAGCCTCCAATCCGGAAGTCCGGAAGTCTCTCGAAGCTTTACTGGAAGCCGGGGAGGAAATTACTAAATGGCGTGATGCCGTGGGAGAGGTCAGCCGTCGGGCTCGGGCAGAGGGATATGCTTCGTTCGGAGGTGGAGGTATGGCCGGCGCGCCGTTTGATAATCTTGCCGACGTTCTCCGTGGTACCCAGGGTATCGTCATGGACATGTACCGCCAGCCCGAAAAGGTTCGTGAAGCTATGGAGCATCTGGTACCCATCATCGTCAAGGGAGCGGTAAGAGGAGCCGATATGTCGCTGAGTCCGGTCATCATAATGCCGCTACACAAGGGCGATAAAAGCTTCATGTCCGGGAAACAGTTTCAGGAATTTTACTGGCCCACCTTTAAGAAAGTGTTGCTGGGCTTGATAAACGAGGGGCTGGTGCCGATGCCCTTTGCCGAGGGAAACTATGAACCGAGACTGGAAACAATCGCCGATATGCCGCGGACATCCGTGGTCTGGTATTTCGAGGCTATGGACATGGTTAAAGCCAAGTCCGTTCTCGGCGATGTTTCGTGTATCGCTGGCAACGTACCGGCATCGTTGCTGGTAACCAGCACCCCTGAGGTCGTCGAGGAAGCCTGTTGTAAACTAATCGAAATCTGTGCTCCGGGCGGTGGTTACATTCTCACTGCCGGAGCGGGTATGAACAAGGGTAATCCGGATAATCTGCATGCCATGATGACAGCGGCTAAAAAGTATGGCGTCTATAAATAATTATGCCAATTCAACACTGGTGATGACCCTCATATCATGAGATAATAATATATTGAGGAATCCGGGGAGATTGGTAAGAATGGAAAAGAAATGGGAAGAGATGACCTGGCAGGAAAAACGCGAAGAACGCTTCAAACGCTGGCTTTCACTCGATATTAAGTTCGACAACCCCGAGGCTGAAAAGCTTTATAAAGAGCGGGTAACCAGATTTATAAAAGTCATTAAGCTTGAAGAACCGGACAGGGTCCCGGTTGCCCTGCCCTCCGGATTTTTCCCGGCATACTACGCCGGTTATGACCTGAAAACGGTGATGTATGACTACGATAAATTAAAAGAAGCCTATCTGAAATTCATTAGAGAGTTCGAGATGGACTCCTACACCGGCCCCACCCTGGTTTTCCCCGGTCGGGCGCTGGAGATGACTGACCACCGGCTGCATAAATGGCCGGGACACGGACTGCCGGACAAGTCCTCTATCTATCAATACGTTGAGCAGGAATACATGCACGCCGACGAGTACGATGCCTTCCTGGATAATCCCGGCGACTTCTGGTGGCGCCGCTTTCTGCCGCGGACGGTCGGCGCCTTCGAGCCGTTCCAGAAGTTATTCCCCTTTAACGGCGTCGCCGGTGTGGCTGTGATGAGTTACGCCGCCTTTGCCGACCCGGAAGTTGAGGCTGCCATGAAGACCATGATTGAAGCCGGTAAAGAGGTTATAAAATGGCGGAAAGTAACCGGGGAGGTAAACCGGGCGTCGCTGGCTGCCGGATTTCCCAATCTGCGTGGTGGCGGTATGGCAGGCGCCCCGTTCGACACTGTTGCCGATATGTTGCGGGGTACTCAGGGTGTGGTCATGGATATGTACCGACAACCGGAAAAAATCCACGAGGTAATGGAGAAAGTCACCCCGCAAGTTATCAACGGTGCGGTGGCTGGAGCTAATATGTCCGGTTGCCCGGTGTGCTTCATGCCGCTGCACAAGGGTGACGAAAGCTTCATGTCTCCCAAGCAGTTCGAGACTTTCTACTGGCCGAGTTTCCGGAACGTACTTATCGGTATGATTAACGAGGGTCTGGTGCCGATGCCTTTTGCCGAGGGTCGGTATGGCGCGCGACTCGAAGTCATCAAGGATTTACCCAAGGGCTCGACGATATGGAGCTTTGAAGATATCGATATGGCCAGGGCCAAGAAAATACTGGGTGATTCTGCCTGTATCGCCGGTAATGTACCAGCTTCACTGATGCATGCTGGCACACCTCAGGATGTCAAGGAATATTGCCGTAAACTCATCGAGACCTGCGCTCCGGGTGGCGGTTATATATTGACCGGAGCGGCGGGTATGAATGAGGGTAACCCGGATATCCTGCGTGCCTACATGGAAGCCGCTAAAGAATACGGAGTTTATTAATAAAAAATAGGAGATATAAGCCAATGGAAACCAAAGTATCAAGCGCCAGCAAAGAGGTAATCATCTCGATTGACCGGCCTACAGTGCTTATCGGCGAACGCATTAATCCCACCGGCAGGAAGAAACTCACCGGAGCTCTCAAAGCCGGTGACCTGGACATTGTAAAGAAAGATGCGGTAGCACAGGCGAAGGCGGGAGCGGACATTATCGATGTCAACGTTAACGCCCCCGGTGTGGATGACATAGTGCTCTTGCCGAAGGCGATAGAAGCGGTCATGAAAGCGGTCGACGCTCCCGTTTGCATTGACAGCCCCAATCCGGACGCTCTGGAAGCAGCCCTTAAAGTCTACAAGGGTAAACCGCTGGTAAACTCGGTAAGCGGTGAGACGCATTCCCTGAAAAGGGTGTTGCCGCTGATAAAGGAATACGGAGCGGCGGTAGTCGGTCTGGTACAGGACGACGATGGTATTCCCAAGAATGCCGACAGGCGTGTCGCCATCGCTCATAAAATAATAGAAGCTGCGGAGAAAGCCGGTGTCCCCCGGGAGGATGTGGTTATCGATGTGCTGACTTTCGCCATCGGTGCCGAGGCTGCTTCCGGGAAGGATGTTCTGGAAGCCATCCGACGCATCAGAGAAGAACTCGGCGTAAACATGACCATGGGCGCCAGTAACATATCCTTCGGTATGCCCGACCGCGCCATAATTAATAATGCCTGGGTGACCGCGGTTATCGCGGCCGGGGCTACGGCATTAATCGTCGATGCCGCTAAGGTGAGACCGTCAGTTCTGGCTACCGACCTTATTCTGGGACGCGACCGTTTCGCGCGACGTTTTATCGAAGACCACCGCAAGCGCCAGCAGGCTGAGGGTTGACACTGGAGGATTAACAGGATATACTCAAAAGGCGTCGCGGGGTAGAGCAGTGGTAGCTCGTCGGGCTCATAACCCGGAGGTCGT
>CAZCZJ010000117.1:0-5017 GCA_964503235.1 uncultured Dehalococcoidaceae bacterium
TACGGGCTTTAAAGCTAAAATATGCCGTTCCGGTCCGTCTCTTGAGGCGGTCATTTTTTTAGGAGAACTTTCGGGGGGAAAGAAAAGTGAAAAGTGATGCTGTAAAAAAGGGAATAGAAAGGGCGCCGCACCGGTCGCTGCTGTACGCTGTGGGCTGCACGCCCGGGGAAATGGACAGGCCGTTTATCGGGGTTGTCAATAGTTTCACGGAAATCGTGCCCGGGCATATCCACCTGCGTGATATCGCCGAAGCTGTCAAGGCGGGCGTACGCGAGGGTGGCGGTGTCCCCTTTGAGTTTAATACCGTGGCTATCTGCGATGGCATTGCCATGAACCACACCGGCATGAAATACAGCTTGCCCAGTCGTGAGTTGATTGCCGATACGGTGGAAGTCATGGCGGAAGCCCATGCTTTTGATGCCCTGGTATTTATTCCCAACTGCGATAAGATAATCCCCGGTATGCTCATGGCGGCGGTCAGGCTTAACCTGCCCTGTATATTTGTCAGCGGCGGGCCGATGCTGGCCGGGTATCTGGATGGTAAGAAAATCGACCTTAATACTGTTTTTGAAGGTCTCGGAGCCGTTACCGGCGGTAAAATGACGGAGGAAGAACTGGTGAGGATAGAGGAACACGCCTGTCCGGGGTGCGGCAGCTGCGCGGGCATGTTCACCGCCAACACTATGAACTGCCTCACCGAGGCGCTGGGTATGGGACTGCCGGGTAACGGCACCATCCCCGCTGTGGATGCGCGGCGTCAGGGACTGGCTAAACAGGCTGGTAAGCAGGTGATGAAGCTCCTGGCTGAAGATATCCGACCCAGCAGCATAATCGACGCCGATGCCATTTATAATGCTTTTACGGTTGACATGGCTCTGGGCGGCAGCAGCAATTCGGTATTGCACCTTATGGCTATCGCCAACGAGGCTGGCGTCGATTTTAATCTATCAATGGTTAATGATATTAGCAAAAATACCCCGTATCTCAGCAGCCTGAGGCCCGCCGGCCCTCACCATATCGAAGACCTGGATAAGGCGGGAGGCATTCCTGCCGTGATGGGAGAGCTCAAGGATTTATTAAGACTGAAATCGAAAACCGTCACTGGTAAAACTTTGGGCGAAAACCTCGCCGGAGTAAAAACCCTGGATAGTGAGGTTATTCACTCGATGAAGACCGCCCATTCGGCCACCGGCGGCCTGGCGCTGCTTTTCGGTAATCTGGCTCCGGACGGTGCTGTCGTCAAGAAAGCCGCCGTCGCCCCGGAGATGATGACCCATCGCGGTCCGGCTCGCGTTTTCGACTCCGAAGAAGATGCCACCAAAGCTATAATGAATAAAGAGATAAAACCGGGCGATGTTCTCGTCATCCGCTATGAAGGTCCCAAAGGCGGACCCGGCATGAGGGAGATGCTAACGCCCACCTCGCTGATTACCGGTATCGGCCTGGACAAAGAGGTCGCCCTGATTACCGACGGTCGGTTTTCCGGCGCTACCCGCGGTGCCTCTATCGGCCATGTTTCTCCGGAGGCCGCTGCCGGGGGTCCCATCGCTGCGGTAAGAGAAGGGGATTTTATTAATATCAATATTCCTGAAAATAGCTTGAACGTAGAGCTCGATGAAAAGGAAATCAGCGACCGCCTGGCTGCTTTGCCCGCGTTCGAACCGAGGATTAAGACGGGATACTTAGCTCGCTATATTGAGAAAGTTACCTCGGCCAGCACCGGCGCGGTCTTTGTTAAATAATGCTCAGAAAGGAAGGGTAGGTCTGTCATGAAAAAGACTGGTGCCCAGATTGTATGTGAATGTATGATAAATGAGGGAGTCGATGTGATGTTCGGCTTTCCCGGTGGTGTCTTGCTGCCGTTTTACGATACGCTGCCTGAATATCCCCAAATCCGGCATATACTGGTTCGCCACGAGCAGGGTGCAGCCCATGCCGCCGATGGTTATGCCCGGGCTACGGGCAGGGTCGGTGTCTGCATGGCTACCTCTGGTCCCGGTGCCACCAACCTGGTGACGGGTATCGCTAACGCCTACCTCGACTCTGTTCCGATGATTGCCTTGACCGGCCAGGTGGCGCGTCCCTTCATTGGCAAGGATGCCTTTCAGGAGATAGATATCTCCGGTATTACCCTGCCCATTACCAAGCACAGTTACGTGGCGATGGATACCGCTTCTCTGCCGATGATATTTAAAGAGGCTTTCTATATCGCTCAGACGGGTCGTCCCGGACCGGTACTCATCGACCTGCCCAAGGATGTATTGCAGGAGCAGGCTGATTTCAGCTATCCCGAAAAATTAAGTCTCCCCGGCTATAAAATCCCGACGCGGGGTCATCCCACGCAGCTTAAGAACGCCGCTAAGTTGATTAGTGAAGCGAGTAAGCCGGTCATTATTGCTGGCAGGGGCGTGGTTATCTCGCAGGCAAGCGAAGAGCTCAAGCAGTTCGCCGAGACCTCTCAGATACCGGTAATTACCACCCTGCTGGGTATCGGCAGCTTTCCCGAGAGCCATGTACTCAGCTACGGTATGGCAGGCATGCACGGCTCCGGTTACGCTAATAAAGCCCTGGTGGATACCGACCTGCTTATCGCTATCGGCATGAGGTTCGATGACCGTATTACCGGCGAGATAAAAGGTTTTGCACCCAATGCTAAAATCATTCATATAGACCTTGACCCCGCCGAAATCGGCAAGAATGTCGCTGTCAACGTGCCGATAGTCGGTGATGTTAAGGCGGTGCTTCAGGCGCTGTTGAAGATGATTGAACCCAAAGACCATATCGACTGGATAAACCAGCTCGATGAATGGCGTAAGGCGCACCCGATGACCGATATCAGGGATGGAGCCGAGCTGCTTCCCCAGTATATTATCTCGCAGATTTATGAAGCTACCCAGGGCGATTCCATCGTTGTCACTGGTGTGGGTCAGCACCAGATGTGGACTGCCCAGCACTATATTTTTAATCATCCCGGCGCCTTCATATCCTCCGGCGGACTCGGTACCATGGGCTTTGGCTTGCCCGCTTCCATGGGAGCCAAGGTCGGCTGCCCGGACAAGACCGTCTGGTGCATCGATGGCGACGGTAGTCTCCAGATGACTATTCAGGAGCTGGCGACTCTCGTCCAGGATGATATCGCCGTAAAGATAGCCGTGCTTAATAACGGTTATCTGGGCATGGTGCGGCAGTGGCAGGACCTCTTTTACGATAAAAGATACGTGGCTACCCCGCTGTCCTGTCCCGACTTCGTCAGGGTCGCCGAGGCTTACTGCATCCCGGCATTAGCCGTGAACACCCGCGAAGAAGTAATGCCCGCCATCCGGCAGGCTATGGCTCATGACGGTCCGTTTTTGATTAATTTCCTGGTAGAGCCCGAGGAAAACGTCTATCCGATGGTGCCCCCCGGGGCGACCGTAGCCGAATTTATAGAACAACCGAAGAAAGAGGTGTCATCATGGCCGCGACGCAGCACACCCTAGTAGCCATCGTGGAAGATAAGCCCGGTGTCCTCAACCGTATCGCCAGTCTCTTCAGGAGACGCGGATTTAATATCGATAGTATCGCCGTCGGGCACAGCGAGGTGGCTCACCTGTCGCGGGTGACCATCGTCGTCAACGGCTCAAACGCTATGGTAGAGCAGGTGAGAAAACAGCTGGATAAGCTTATCGATGTCGTCCGGGTGTCCGATATTACAGATAATGATATTACCGCACGCGAACTGGCTCTGATTAAAGTAAAAGCTACCTCGGCAAACCGCAGCGAAATCATTGAAATCGCCGATATCTTCCGGGCTAATATCGTTGATGTCGCCTCCGACTCACTGACCATCGAGATTACCGGTGACGAGGATAAAATCGGCTCCATGATGAAGCTTCTGAAAGGCTTCGGCATCAGAGAAATCGCCCGCACCGGCCGTATCGCCATGGTCCGGGGCAGCCTGGGGACTGCGCCGGGAGAACAACCGACCAAAACTCGTGCTAAAAAACAGTTGTAATGAAGAATAATCTGGGCTTTCCCTCCATCGGCTCCAGTCTGCCCGATATGATGGGTTTTATATCCATCTTAGCTCGGGATTATCAATCGGGTGATATTGACTCCTGGGAGTCTCTGGAAGACAGAGTCCGCTCGTTCTTTACCCCTGATGCCATGGCTGAGGTGGAGGCTGTCGCCCCTCGCTGGCGCGATATAGCTTATCACGCTGATGGTGTTACCCTGGTTCACGTAATGGCGGTATTTACGTCTTTACTCTTGTGCCCCGAGTTCCGGCAGGCATCCAGAATCCAGCAAGAATTGCTGAAATGGATTGTCTTTTTCCACGATATTGCCAAAGCACCTCAGAAGGGACAGAGAGACTATACTCATGGTTTTCGGTCGGCGGCAATGACCGGCGAGATTTTACCTGACATAGGATTTGATGTAACTCCGGCGTATGACAGTGATATAGAAGACTGGGTTAAACTTGTCAACACCGCCATGACCAAACAGGCTGAGACATCTGTCTATATACAGGATAACCACAAATTACCGGCGATTGTTAACGGTATCGGGAGGCTTTTCGGGCATGATACACCCGCGGCGCTTATTATCAGGACGGTTCTTTTGCATATGTCCATCGACGTAGTTGAAGATTGGCCTCAGGTTGCCCCGCTGACGGATAACGAGGTAAGGGAGTATCTCGATTTTGACCTGCTTCCTTTGTTAAAGGTGATGATGCTTGTTGATAATGATGGTTGTGAGCTATTCGATATGCCCACCAAGGCACGATATCGTCGGGAAACTCTAAACATCTTCACTCGATTAGAGTCCTTACTGTCAGCTTAGCGGGTGATCCCCTCGTCATTCATTCCCTCTTGTTTCTTTTCTTGTTTCTCGCTCCGCCTCTTCCTGCTCCTCTATTCTCCTTTCTTCCCTTTCAGCTTCTCTTCTCTCTTCTGCTCTCGCTTCTTTTCTTTCCGCTGCTTCCAGCTCTTCTCTTTTCTCTTGTTTCTCAGCTTCTCTTCTCTCCCCTCTTCCCATC
>CAZCZJ010000118.1:0-4886 GCA_964503235.1 uncultured Dehalococcoidaceae bacterium
CGGCAATATCCGACGTGGACGAGCGGACATTGGTCTTCTTCTTTTCCTTGCAGACGTTAACCGGAATGTCCTGCACCCGTGAGTTCAGCCCCACAATCATGCCTTCATAGACCTGAGTGCCGGGTTCAATAAAGGTCAGCCCACGCTCCTGGGCATTATTCAGGCCATAGGTAATCGCTGAGCCTTGCTCGGAGGCGACAAGTACCCCATTTCGGGTGGAGACAATTTTCCCCCGGCAAGGTTCATAACCCAAAAACACCGTATTCATAATACTCTCTCCGCGAGTGGAGGTGAGAAAAGAGCCGCGAAATCCAAGCAGACCCTTCGTAGGTATCTCGAACACCAGACGCACATTATCCTGACCGTCATTGCGCATGTCAATCATACGGGCTTGCCGCTTACTCAGCATATCGGTTAAAACCCCGATATAATCATCTCTGGTATCAATAGTTAGCACTTCTACCGGCTCAACAAGTATGCCATCAATTACTTTGATAATCGCTTCCGGTTTTGAGACTTCGAATTCGTAACCCTCACGTCGCATGGTCTCAATCAGGATGGCCAGGTGCAGTTCGCCTCTCCCTTTTACCAGGAAGGTGTCCGGGCTATCCGTATCCTGCACCCTGAGACTGAGGTTGGTATCCAGTTCTTTATAAAGCCGCTCCCGTAATTGCCGCGTGGTGCAAAAACGTCCCTCCCGGCCGGCAAACGGTGAGGTGTTAACGATAAAGGTCATCTCTATAGTCGGCTCGCTAATCTGAATACGCGGTAGCGCTGAGGGCTGTTCCGGGCTGGCGATAGTATCCCCGATGCTGACCTTTTCAACGCCGGTCATTGCTACAATATCACCCGCCTCAGCATGGGCAACCTTCAAACGTTTGAGTCCGAGATAGGTAAATACTTCGGCGACCTCATGATAATCCTCAGCTCCGGTAGCGTTCAACCTGACGACGGTATCACGGGGAGCAACCTTGCCCCGCCGGATCCTACCGATAGCGATTTGTCCTTTGTGGCTGTCATAGTCTAGGTTGGAAACCAGCATCTGAAATGGTCCGCTTTCAATCCGGGGAGGTGGCAGGTTATCCAGGATGCAATCGAAAAGAGAGCTGATATCTTTGCCGCTTATGTTCGGTTCGGTGCCCGCGATACCCTCCTTGGCGCTGGCATAAATAACATGAAAGTCAAGTTGGTCATCGCTGGTGGCCAGTTCCAGAAATAGGTCATGGATGAGGTGGATTACTTCATCTATCCGCGCGTTAGCTCTGTCTATCTTGTTAATGACGACGATGGTTTTCAATCCCTGTTGCAGAGCATGACGCAATACAAATTTGGTCTGTGGCATAGGCCCTTCGACAGAATCTACCAGGAGAAGGCAGCCGTCTGCCATGCTGATGCCACGCTCCACCTCACCGCTGAAATCGGCATGTCCCGGGGTATCAACGATATTGATTTTAACACCCCTGTATACTACGGCCGTATTCTTGGCCATAATGGTAATCCCCTTTTCTCGCTCAAGGGTATTACTATCCATGATTAACTCGCCTACTGCCTGGTTCTCTCGAAAGACCTTGCTCTGCTTGAGCATGGCATCTACCAGCGTGGTTTTACCATGGTCAACGTGGGCAATAATAGCGATATTCCTGATATCCCTACGATACTTCATGTATAGTGCAATCCTGCCTTTATTTATTAATGTTTACAACGTACTCAGTTCACTGTTATCCACGGTTAATTACTGCCATAATTCTGGTGCTTCTGTATCCGGTAATCTCAAACCAGAAAAGGGAACCACGGGATTGGCGCAGGCAAAGAGCCTATTTAGACTGGTTGGGAATGTCCGGTGTAATAAGTGTAAGGAGATTATATAATGTCTGGTCTCCCGCTAACTAAACACCACCATCCTCATTCGGGAAAGCTAACTTTTCGGAGGCGGTGAAGGTGAAAATGGGTCGGAAGACAAAATATCAGGTTCACTATGAATATTATACACCAGCCGAGCGGTTTTAGAAAGAGGAGGGCGGCAAAATGGGAGTCATTTGTTGATAAATGAAGTTCTCATATCAACCAGGGATTTTACGTTCTGATATTGGCGACCCCGGGGGGTTTAAGGTAGTAGGCGAATTTGTCGCTAATCTGGTTTTAGATAGCAAAGTACTTACAAGAAATACAAAAATTCGAGCCTAAAAACGTTCCTTTTTAATGTTTTAGACGGGGAGACCGGGTCTCCGTAAAACGGAGGTATCACTACCCCGTGGCAGGTCACTTGACAATACGTGGAATCCACCCGTAGTATCTATTCCATGAGTAGTTATGAAGACAAAAGGCATCTACCAACTTTTTCGCAAATGGATACCAAGCGTGATTTCCCTACATGGCTTAATCAAGCCGTCTTTTATCAGATTTACCCTCCGAGCTTCTACGATGCCGATGGAGACGGCATCGGTGACATCCCCGGGATAATTCAAAAATTAAATTATCTTCAATGGCTGGGTATTAACGCAATATGGATTAATCCCTGTTTTGTATCTCCTTTCCAGGATGGTGGCTACGATGTGATGGATTACTACCGTATCGCCCCGCGGTATGGGACCAATCGGGATCTATATCGACTCTGCCGAGAGGCACACAAGCGCGGGATCAGAGTCTGCCTCGACCTGGTGGCCGGTCATACTTCAACCGATCATCCCTGGTTCAAGGCTTCTTGCCGGTCCAGACGAAATAAATACACCGACCGTTATATCTGGACATCCTCTTCAATATCTGAAGCAGATTTGTCTCTTTCCCTCATACGTGGTTATTCTGAAAGAGATGGGAGCTACGTCGCCAATTGTTTTTATTTCCAGCCGGCATTGAACTACGGATTCGCCAAGCCGGAACAACCGTGGCAACAACCAGTTGATGCGCCCGGACCGCTTGAGATCCGCAAGGAAATGACTAAAATCATGAACTATTGGCTTGGGCATGGGGTAGACGGGTTTCGTGTCGATATGGCCTTTTCGCTTGTGAAGATGGATCCGGATCATAGAGAGACAATAAAGTTATGGCAGGACATCGGGCAGAAAGTACGCGTGCATTATCCAGACATGGCCCTAATCTCCGAATGGGGTAATCCCGAAGAATCAATAGCCGCCGGCTTCGATATTGATTTTCTTTTGCACTTCGGAGTGCGTGGCTATCCTGACCTCATGCTTAACAGGAACTGCTTCTTTCGCCGGAGTGGGGGCGCGAACATAGAGGATTTTCTAAAATCTTATCTGGAGTTAGCTGCCAAAACAAAAGGCAAAGGCCTGATTTCTGTACCCAGCGGTAATCATGATATTAAGAGGCCCCGTGCTGATGGTAGGACAGTCAGTGATCTCAAAGTGATTTTCTCGTTTTTACTAACCTGGCCGGGAGTGCCTTTAATCTACTATGGTGACGAGATCGGCATGCGTTACATACCCGGATTAACATCGAAGGAAGGAGGCCACGATCGTACCGGCTCGCGAACTCCCATGCAATGGGGGGACGGGCCTAATGCCGGTTTTTCTTTTGCTGATAAAGAGCGGCTTTATCTTCCTCTGGATCCACGCCAAGACCGTCCGACTGTTGAAAGGCAGGCCAGAGATTCCAGGTCGGTACTTAACCACGTGCGTAAACTCATTGCTTTGAGGAAACGCTCTCCTGCGCTTCAAGCTGAGGGTTCTCTCATTCCTTTACAGGTCGAAAATAGACACCATCATTTCGCGTATCTACGCCAGGCTACCGGTGAGCGGTTCCTCATCGTGGTGAACCCGTCTGCCGAACCATCCCAGATTCGGGTAAACGGAATAAAACCTGATAACCTGGCGCCACAAATATGTCATGGAACAAAAGCGTGGGTTGAAGGAGAGGATCTCCAGGTTAATCTGGCTGGAGCCTCTTACGGCATCTTTACGCTGTAGAAATAAATCAAATTTCTTGGTTAATTCTTTTCGCTAGCTCTAAAGCTCCGATCACACCCGCCAGGTCACCCAACGCCGGAGTTACAATATAGTGATCCATACCCTTCATGATTGCTTCTAAAGGGATATATCCGTTCAGATTATCTATAACTTTACGACGAACCGCTGGCATAAGGTCGGGATTTTTCATAAGCCCGCCGCCAATAATGATACGTTGCGGGGATATGGTACATATGAAGTTGTTGATCGCTGACGCCAGGTAGCTTGCTTCTAATTCCCAGGCAGGATGGCCAGAAGGGAGATTTTCAGGTGATTGCCTCCAGCGGAGCTCCATTGCTTTACCGGATGCTAGACCTTCCAGACAATCACCGTGGTAGGGACAACATCCCCTGTATGGGTCTTCTTGCCAATCGTGAGGAATGTGGATATGTCCCATTTCAGGGTGTGAAAGTCCATGCATCAATCTGCCATTTACCATACCACCGCCGCCAAACCCTGTACCCACCGTAAGATAGATAAAGGTGTCAAGCCCTCGAGATACTCCCCAGACCTGTTCACCCAGAGCAGCGCCGTTTACATCAGTATCAATAGACACCGGAACACCGAGCTGGCTGCGTATCTTCTTGACTATGTTGATGTTAGACCAGGAGTGCTTTGGCGTGGTGGTAATATTTCCATAGGTTGGGGAACCATGATCAAGATCCAGGGGGCCAAAGGAAGCTATACCTAGTGCAATTAACTGTTTTTGGCGGGAATTGTTTTTAAAGAAATCAATAGCCTTTCCGATGCTCTCATCAGGACTGGTCGTGGTAAATTGAGTTTTTATAAAGTTATCTGGAGCTGTACCAATGGCGCAAATGAACTTCGTTCCTCCCGTTTCAATTCCGCCGTAAACCTTATCCATCATCGCATCTTTACTTGGCTAATAGATTATTCCAAGTTTTGAAATTAGCTTTATCTGAT
>CAZCZJ010000119.1:0-4771 GCA_964503235.1 uncultured Dehalococcoidaceae bacterium
CCTTTCGACGACTCAAGCATAAAACGCAGGTATTTATCGCTCCGCCGGGCGACCACTACGTTACGCGGCTCACCCATACGCTGGAGGTATCCCAGATAGCCCGCACCATCGCCCGCGCCCTGAACCTCAACGAAGACCTTACGGAAGCAGTAGCCCTGGGTCATGACCTGGGGCATACGCCCTTCGGCCACGTGGGCGAGGACGTACTCGATGAGTTATACGAGGAAGGTTTCCGGCATAACGAACAGAGCCTGAGAGTGGTCGACCTCCTGGAGAAGGACGGAAAGGGACTAAATCTCACCTGGGAGGTAAGGGACGGCATCAAGAACCATTCGAAATCGGGTGTCGCCGTCCTGGGGAAAGACTGGGGCACGGTAAACTCCCTGGAGGGGGAGGTGGTCAAAATCTCGGATACTATCGGCTGGATAAATCATGACATCGGCGACGCGATACGTGCCGGTATCCTCAGTGAGGGGGATTTGCCCTCTGAAGCTTCAAGAGTGCTGGGGAAGTCTCATTCACAGCGTATCAACAGCATGGTCTGCGACATCATCGAACAATCGTGGGACGTGCGTGTATGTGATATAATAGAAGAGAGACCGGCAATCAAAATGAGTCCGGAGGTACTGGCGGCGGCCAATATTTTACGTGACTTTCTCTTCGAGAGGGTGTATAATCCAAATTCAATCCGGGAAGAAACGGAGAAAGCCAGGGAAGTAGTACGCTCTCTCTACCACTATTTCAATAAACACGAGGACAAAATGCCGCAGGAATACCGCCTTCACCGTGATACCACCGAGCGTAGAGTCGTCGATTATATTGCCGGTATGACCGACCAGTATGCCATGAGAATGGCGGAGGAACTTTAAAATATAGGGTCGCAGCCCCGCTTACATTCCGTCACTTTCTCCGTTGATATAAAGAGGGTAGTTGATTTAAATCCCCCTTTACTGAAGGGGGAGGGGAGGCGGGGTAGACTTAATAAGGGCAACAGCAGGATGATGCGAGGGCGGCCTGGGTGGGAATAGATATTTTACGATGGGGAGAAGCGGGGAGGTTAATATACCTCACCCCCTTTATCCCCCTCTCCTGACAAGGCTTTCAGCAGGAGAGGGGGAGGATATAGAAAGAGGGGCTTCGCCCCTCTTAAACACCCCGTTGGGGAGGTGGGGGGAGAGACTACGATAGAAGTAGAGTCAACAAAAAATATTTCATTATGAGCGTTATTGACGAAGTAAAACAGAAAACGGATATCGCCGAGATAATCGGGCAGTACGCCACGTTGAAGAAAGCGGGCAAGAACCTGACGGCGCTGTGCCCTTTTCACAGCGAGAAGCACCCTTCTTTCTTCGTTTATCCGGAACAGCAGAGCTGGCATTGCTTCGGTGCCTGCAACACGGGCGGCGACGTCCTCTCCTTTATCATGAGAAAAGAGAGCATGGACTTCGGCGAGGCGTTAAGGCTGCTGGCAGATAGAGTCGGGGTCGTCCTTCCGTCGAGAGCAGAGCGAGACGATAAAAAAGAAGAAAAGGAAGAATATTATAAGGTAAACGAAGCCGCCGCCCTGTACTACAACAACCTGCTCATAAATTCGCCGGGTGCGGAGAAAGCCAGGGCTTACGTGGAGAACCGGGGGTTTTCCAACCAGACCGTAAGCGATTTTCAACTCGGTTTCAGCCTGGACAGATGGGAAGAATTAAAAAAATACCTGGCAGACAAGGGCTACAGCGAGGAAACAATGCTGGCGGCTGGCCTCCTGATACAGACGGACGACGGCAAGACCCACGACCGGTTCCGGGGCAAGCTGATGTTCCCTATCCGCGACAGCCGGGGGCGGACGATAGGCTTCGGGGCCAGGGTACTCGATGACTCCCTGCCGAAATACGTCAACTCCCCGCAGACCCCGACATTCGATAAAAGCTCCATCCTTTACAGCATCGACCGGGCGGCATCAACCATCAGAAAGCAGGACATGGCGATTATCATGGAAGGCTACATGGATGTAATTACCGCCCACCAGAACGGCATTACCAACGCCGTGGCTTCGATGGGAACAGCGGTTACGGAGTCGCAGGTGAATACGCTGAAAAGACTGAGCAAGAACCTGGTCCTGGCCCTCGATGCCGACGCTGCCGGCGAAGAGGCGATGCTGAGGGGAGTCGGCTACGAGAACATATTGAATGCGGAAATACGCGTGGTCGTTATGCCGGAAGGCAAAGACCCCGATGACGTTATCAGGCAGGATACAGCAACCTGGCAGGAGCTGGTCACCGGAGCAATACCAATTGTAGACTATACTTTCGATATGGTGATATCCAGGCTGGATTTGACGACCGCCCGGGATAAGTCGCTGGCGGTGGACAGGCTGTTACCGATAGTAGCGGAGATAAAAGACCCGATACGGCAGGCACATTACATGCAGAAGCTGGCGGGGGTGGTAAAGGTGGGGATGAATACTCTCGAAGCAGCCTTGAACAGGCTAAAACCCGCCCCGGTAAGGCGAAAGACTCCCGAGAGAAAACCGGCAGTCGCACCTGCGGTGCGTTCTTACCTGTCAAGTCAACTGGAAGAAGACTGCCTAACACTATTACTGCAATACCCGGAACTGAAAAGCGGTGAGGAAGAACTCCCACCCGATTATTTTGAAATCAGTGAAAACCGTGAGATATATCTGGTGTGGCAAATAAACGACGATACTGTCAATATAAAGGAAAGTCTTGACCCGGCCCTCCATGAGCATTATGATAAAATAGTCAGTAAGGAATTCCCCTCGAATAACACTATCGAAAAAAGAAACTTCGAATACCGCAGAAACCTGGAAGAGAAATACCTCAGGAATATGATAGCCAAGGCACAAGAGTCTGGAAAACCCAATGAGGAAATAATCCAATATATCAGTAGGCTGAAAGATATACAATCTCAGAGAAAACTCAGTCCAAGAGAAGCGAGGAGATGAGGCATGGACAAAGAAAAGGACAACGAAAACAGGCTCGAAGAAAACGACGACAATGACGAGGAATCCGAGGACGAACCGGATGAAGAAGAAGAACCGAAAAATTTAAGCGACGAGTCTGAAGACGATGACGACGAAGATATCTCCGATTCGGACGAAATATGGCCCAAAGTAAAACACCTGGAAACCAAAAAACCAAACTCACTGGAAATCGATATCGGCCTGAGCTCGGAAGAACTCTCCGAGCAGGATATCACCGACGACCCGGTGCGCATCTATCTTCACGAGATAGGCAGAGTACACCTTCTTACCGCCGACAACGAGAAGACACTTGCCAAGCAGATGGAAGAGGGTAAACTCATTAACGATATAAAACAGGACTACCTGCAGCAGTACGGACGGCAACCCTCGGCAGGCGACACGATAACAGCCATGCTTCAGAAACTCGCTAATACGGCTCCCCTTATCCATCTCATCCGGGAGCATTTCAACATGAAGAAGACCGAGAGATTTATTGAAGGGCTTTACGATGCTTCGCTACAGGAAAAAATCGATAATGCCATCGAACCGGAACTAATCGAAGATATTGCCACTAAACTCGATGAGCCGACAAGCGACGTAGAAGAAAGAATAATCAAACTCTCGCTGTGCAGTCATCTGGTGCCGACGGAGGTCCGCGATGTTATTAAAAGGGATATAAAATACGCCGATATCGACCGACTGGTAACCGACCGGGCTTTCCTCGATTCTATTCAGGTACACGAAAGTCAGTTCTCGGACTATTTTTCTCAAGTTATCCAGCAAGGCAAACACGCCGAAAGACACCTGATTGAAGCCAACCTGCGTCTGGTTGTAAGCGTCGCCAAGAAACACATCGGACGGGGTATGTCACTCCTCGACCTTATCCAGGAGGGGAATATCGGGCTGATGAGGGCCGTGGAGAAGTTCGACTACCGCAAGGGGTACAAGTTCAGCACCTACGCCACCTGGTGGATACGGCAGGCGCTGACCCGCGCCATCGCCGACCAGGCCCGCACCATCCGCATACCGGTGCACATGGTGGAGACCATCAACCGCCTGCTCAGGATAAGCCGACGGCTCGCACAGGAGTACGGGCGAGAACCCAGCTCCCGGGAGATTGCCAAGGAAATGGAAGTATCCTCGGACAAGGTCAGGGAGATAGTGAAAGTTTCGCAGTTACCGATATCGCTGGAATCGCCCATCGGCGAGGAGGAGGACAGCCCGCTGGGCAACTCCATCGAGGACAGGAACGCCCTGCCGCCGGTGGACATCGCCTCCAAGCAACTTCTCAAAGAGCAAATCGAGGACGTGCTGGGGACGCTGACGCCGCGCGAGCAGCGTGTGCTGCAACTGCGGTTCGGGCTGGAAGACGGACGCAGTCGCACGCTGGAGGAGGTGGGCGTGGAGTTCAACGTCACCCGCGAACGCATCCGGCAGATAGAGGCCAAAGCGCTGAGGAAACTCCGGCATCCCAGCCGCAGCCGCAAGCTGAAGGACTATCTGGAGTAGATTTAATATTACAACCCACCCACTGTGTCCCCCTCCCTTGAGAAGGGAGGGGGAATTTGTTTTTAAGAGGGGCTTTCGCCCCTCTTCGCAGGCTACTCCCCTTTTTGCTGGGGTGAGTTCAAATCCCCCTTAATCCCCCTTTACGAAAATGGGAAACGGGGAAGGGTGGAAGTTACCGGACAGTATTACGATGATACGAGGGCGGTCGGGTGGGAATAGATAACTAAGCGGGGTGGGGTGGGAATACCTTACTGAAACATGTTCATCATATTCTTGGGAATCTTTCCC
>CAZCZJ010000120.1:0-4754 GCA_964503235.1 uncultured Dehalococcoidaceae bacterium
TGGTCGCCCGGCGGAGCGATAAATACCTGCGTTTTATGCTTGAGTCGTCGAAAGGACTTGCTGTGGATAATACGGTCGCGGTCGCGCTGGAAAGCGATCCGGACGGGACACGGTTCCTCGTACCGCTCACGGCCCTTCGACAGCCTGCTTCTGACCGCATGAGGCGAGAGGGCTTCTTCTTTTGCCTCGCTCATTTCGCGGATTTTGAACTGCTCAATCACTTTATGCCCAGTTTTGCCTCGGCTGCGGCGATGATATCGCGCGTAACATCAATCATATCCGGGCTCACCGAGACCGATGTGCAGCCCCATTCTACCAGCTTTTCCGTTATTTCCGGATAGACGGAAGGTGCCTGGCCGCAGATGGAGCAGGTTACCCCCCTGGCTTTGCACGTCTTCACGACCTTCTCTATCGATATCATCACGGCCTCGTTGCGCTCGTCGAAGGTCTCCGCCAGTTTCGAGCTGTCGCGGTCGATGCCCAGTGTCAGCTGGGTAAGGTCGTTGGAGCCGATGGATATACCGTCGATGCCCACGTCGAGGAACTTGTCCAGGAGGATAACGTTGGAAGGTACCTCGCACATCATCCAGAGTTTGAAGGTCTCGGAGCGTTTCAGCCCTTCTTCCGCCATAATTTTAACGGTACTTTCCAATTCCTTTACCGTCCGCACGAAAGGAATCATTACCCAGAGGTTATCGTATTGCTCTCTTACCTTTTTAATCGCGTTCAGCTCGAGTTTGAAGGTCTCGATATCCGTGATATACCGTGAAGCGCCGCGGTAGCCTATCATCGGGTTTTCCTCGTCCTCTTCGTACTTCTCGCCGCCCTTCAGCGATTTATATTCGTTCGACTTAAAATCGTTGGTGCGATAGACCACCTGGCGGGGATGGAATGCCTTGGCAAATATTGCCAACTCATGGGCTAGTTTATCCGTGAATTCTCCACCGCGTCCCTCGGCAATCATGGCGCTGGGATGCTCACCGATTTCGGCGACCATGAACTCGGCTCGCAGCAGGCCGATGCCGTCGACGTCTCTATTGGCTACCCGGTCGACGATGTCCGGCTGCGCCAGGTTGGCCAGGAGCTTGGTCTTGGTGATCACCTTGCCGCGGGCTCTTATCTTCACGTCCGACTTTATCTCTATCCTGCCGGGATAGACCTTGCCGTTGCTGCCGTCGACGGTGATTATCTGGCCGTCATGGAGTGTAGCCGTGGCATTCTCACAACCGACCACACAGGGTATCCCCAGCTCACGACTTACAATCGCGGCGTGGGCGGTCCGGCCGCCGCGGTCGGTGACGATGGCCGCCGCCCGCTTCATCGCCGGGACGAAGTCCGGCGTGGTCATTTCCGCCACCAGGACATCGCCGTCCAGTACCTTGTCTATCTCCGAAGGGTCGGGCACTATTTTCACCGGCCCCGAAGCTACCCCCGGACTGGCGGCGGCTCCGGATACAAGGACCGGGGCGTCGATATCGTGGGCCTCCCCGGTGGCTTCTTTGATGGTGGTTATCGGTCTCGTCTGCACGATGAAGATTTTGCCCTTCTCCGTCGCCCATTCGATGTCCTGCGGGAAATCGTAATGGTCTTCCAGCTGTTTACCGATTTTAGCCAGGGCGATAATCTCTGCGTCGGTTATTTTCTGCTTCGCCTGTTCCTCCGGCGTCAGGTCTATTTTTACGTTATCGGTTTTACCGTGGGCGCCCGCTTTCTTGACCAGTTTCCATTCCTGTTTCTTGATTTCCTTTACCAGGATTTTTAAATCGGTTTTGCTGACGATGTAATGGTCCGGGGTGACATCCCCGGAAACAATCATCTCGCCGAGTCCCAGCACGGACTCAATGGCGATTTGTTCACGGTCATTGGTCGTCGGTTCCACGGTGAACATCACTCCGGCTGCCTCGGACTGTACCATATGCTGTACCGGTACGGCGATGCCGACCTTGAAATGGTCGAATCCCTGCTCCTGTCGGTAAAAAATAGCTCTCGCTCCGAATAATGACGCCCAGCAGTCCTGTACGGCCCTGACGACATCTTTCTCCCCTTCGACATTGAGGAAGGTGGCCTGCTGTCCAGCGAAAGAAGCCTCCGGCAGGTCCTCGGCGGTGGCTGAAGACCGTACCGCCACCAGTCCCTTGCCCATTTTGACATAGGCTTCCTCGATGGCTCTGGCGGTCTCGGCAGGCATCTGAGCGCCTTCTACCAGTTTCTGTACCTGGGCAGCGACCTCCTGCAACTGTCGGCTATCCTGGACGTCAACCGGTTCAAGTAATGCCTTGATGTGCTTCTGAATACCTGTTTTTTCTATGAAATCATAATATGCGGCGGCGGTTACGATAAAACCGCCCGGAACGGGTATGCCGGCATTGGTCATCTCGCCGAGGTTGGCGCCTTTACCGCCGACAAGCGGTATGTCTTTTCTTGTTACCTCATTAAACCAGACTACGGCTTTTTGCCCTGTATTCATTACACCTCCGTTTCTTGGGGATTGGTTGATTATTTACATATCATTATACACACAAAAATGAAATTAAAAAAGGGGGGTAATACTCAATCCCGGTATTAGAAGCAGTTATTACGGAGCATTCCTGCTGTCCGATGATTTTAATCCGACGTGGACTGTTGAAGCTTTTATTTGTATTTGGTTGATAGGTGCTTATCTCACCTTCGGCCCTTCCCCACAGTTGTTATCTTTTCCCGCCCGCCCGCCCTCTTATTATCTTCTGCCTCTCCGGTAGTTTCCCCCACCCCGTCTCCCCCTTTCGTAAATGGGGTTAGGGGGGATTAATTTCTCCTCCCTTCCACCCCAAAGGGGAGTAGCCTGCGAAGAGGGGCGCTAGCCCCTCTTTCTATATCTTCCCCCTCTCCTGCTGCAAGCCTCGTCAGGAGAGGGGGACAAAGGGGGTGAGGTATATTAGACCACCCGATCCACCCTCCCCTCTCTCAAACAAGATACACAAAATTATTCCCCATACCTGATAAATTCCATCTGATCATGTTAATAATAAATATGTCTGAAATTTCAATGAAATTTTTACGTATTTTCTACATTTATTTTATGTATTACTAACCTTTATTCCTTATAATGATAGTGTAGATATTGTAAACGGAGGATATATGAACGGAAAACGTAATCCCTATCCGGAAATGATTACCGACGAGAGCTCCGGCATCTGCGTTCCCAATATCACTCACCGGATATGGTTTGAAGGTTATGAGGCAGGCAGGAAAGCGGCGGTCGCCGATGAAAATACGCAGGAAACAAACGGGTAAAAATATCCTTCGGGAGCCCTGTAAAACACGCTCGACTGAAGGACAATTGCCATTTGACAGTGCTATTAATCTGGGTTTAGAATTAGGACAGTTGCTGTGAAAGGCGATATGGAGTAGTGTCTATGATCGAAATGACGATTGACAGCATTAGAGTAAGCCTGATGAATTACCAGCGCGTGGTGATTCTGAAAGAGAAAATATCTGACCGTTACCTCCCTATCTGGATTGGCCCCGCTGAGGCTGATGCCATTGCGGTCAAGTTGCAGGGTGTGGCCGTTCCCCGCCCACTCACCCACGACCTGCTGAATTCTGTTATTGATACTCTGGGAGCCGCTATTAATTCTATTGTTGTAAATGACCTCAAGAATGACACTTTTTATGCTAAGGTTATTCTGGACACGGATGGAAAGCAGATTGAAGTTGACTCGCGTCCCAGTGACGCCCTGGCGCTGGCGGTAAGGACCGGGGTGCCCATCTACGCCGATGATTCGGTTTTGGAAAAAGCCGGCATTATGCTCGATGGTGAAACCGGCAAGCCGATATTTGATGAGGGTGAAGAGATTAAAGGAAAAGACAGTAAGGTAAGCGACGCCGAGATGAAGAGAAAAATGTCGGCTTTCTATGATTTTATCAATACCCTCGACCTGGATGACTTCGATAAACGGAAGTCCTAGACAGGCTTACCTTACAGGTACCGGGAACCTGATTTATGGATGAACGTCTGATTAAGCGATTGATTGCCACGATTAAATGCGGTACCTGCGGGCAGAACTACCGGGAAGACCAGGTTGAAATTGTAGAGCATGACCATGACGTGTGGTTTCTCAATGTCTTCTGTTCCTGCTGTCAGGTAAAATCCCTGGTGGCGGCCGTTATCAAAAGAGAGAAAGAGTCCGATGCCGTGAATGACCTGACCGGGGCGGAGGTAGCCAGATTTCAGCACATTGATGTCGTTGACAGCGATGATATGTTGGATATGCGCGAGTTTTTAAAAGGTTTTAACGGCGATTTCTCAGGTCTTTTCCAGAAAAACAAGTCCTGATTTCAGTTTTAGCTATCTCTCAAAAGCCCCTGATATTCGGGGGCTTCTCCTTAGTAATGACTGTCATTGGCGCCTGTTTTTTTTCTGTCATTCCCGCGAAAGCGGGAATCCATCATCCCACCCCCCATTAATTATCTATTCCTACCCAAGCTTGCCCGCCGTAGCTTTAGCGTAGGCTGGCCGCCCTTTTTAAAATCCCCCTTAATCTCCCCTTTTCAAAGGGGGACAATACTTCACAGATGATGGTTCGTCTCCCTTTCGTAAAGGGAGACAGAGAGGGATTTTATCCGGGAGTAGCCTGCGTAGAGGGGCGAAGCCCCCCTTTTAAATAATTCCCCCTCTCCTGCTGAAAGCTTCGTCAGGAGAGGGGGACACAGGGGGTGAGCATCTCAAATTATACAAAACAAGACCGAATTATTTCCCCTATTTCTTTTGACTA
>CAZCZJ010000121.1:0-4698 GCA_964503235.1 uncultured Dehalococcoidaceae bacterium
TGCCCAGCCTGATGGAGGTGATGAACACCGGGACTCTGAAGACCGACAAGCTGGTGACCCGGCTGATTACTCTGGACGACCTCGACGAGGTGCGGAAGGCGATACTGACCAGAAAAGTAATCGGGCGGTGGGTGATTAAGTACGACTAAACGTTGATTAAATACGAGGGTTTTATTTGCATCTGGTTTATAAGTGCCTGCCTCACCCCCGACCCCTCCCAATAGTTGTTATCTTTTCCCACCCTGGCCGCCCTCGCATCATCAGCGGCCTTTCCGTTAGAATTACCCCTCCTTATCCCCCCACCGGGAAGTAGCCTGCGTAGAGGGGCGTCAGCCCCTCTTTCTAAATATTCCCCCTCTCAAACAAACGATGGAACGCCTGCCGAATAATAATCTGTTTGAGAGGGGGTCAGGGGGAGAGTATCTGAAATCAACCAAAACCAGACAGAACTAATATGATTAAACATCGAAATATTTTATAAAGTCTACACCGAACATTGACTACTATTCCCTGAAATATTTTATAAAGCCTTCACCAGACAGGGACTTCATATAACGGTTTTTACCGAGTTCCCGGAGAAACCCGAGGTAGCTCAGACCTTCGGCGCAGGCGCTGTAACGCACGGCGCCCGGTTCGATACAGGCGTGGCAGCTTTCGATTCTGTCGATTTTCTCCCGCCAGTCGCGCGCCAAAACGCCGTTCCAAATGTCCTCGATAGGTTTTTCCCTAATATTACCGATAGGCTCGGAGAGCAGCTCACAGGGGTACACCGAGCCATCATAGTCGATAAACAGGTAATTGTAAGCCGCGGTACACGACCAACACTTTTCGCCCGTGACAAGGTAATTCCGTATCCGGGAATAGAAGTAGTTGGTATCGAACTCATCGTTGCGGTAAAACTGCAGGAGTTTGTCGCGGTCGGCGGGTGTCAGCTCCAGCGACTCACGCTTGTCGCTGTTGCGGAACCTAGCCTCGGTGAAAAAGACCGGCGAAATGATATGGAAAAATCCCTCTTTCCGGGCGTATTCAAGGATAGCATCGAGGTTATCCACATTCTGAGGCAATACGGTCGTTTTAACGCCGACATAGTAACCGGGGAACTCTTTCTTGAGCTCCGAAAGCCCCTCGAGGGTTTGCATCGCCAGTTCGAAAGCGCCCTTTGTCCCTCGTATCCTGTCGTGGACTTCCCCGATGCCGTCGAGAGAGGCGACGCTGACAAGGTCGATACCGGTGTCTTTGACGCCCTTGAGAATGGCGCGGTAATTGGCTACTATCCGCTCCGGCAGCAGGCCGTTGGAGGTGATAACAATGCTTTTTAAACGGGGCAAATATTCTTTACGAAGCGCCGCGATTTGTAGGACAGTACCAGCCAGGTCTTCCCTGAGGTGCGGCTCGCCGCCGGTAAGGTCGAGTTCTACCAGGTCGGAGAACAGCGGCCTTGCTAATAGCGTGATGATTTCGTCTGTGGTGAGTTCTAAATCGGCGATATCCGCCTTTTGCGAAACCTGACGCCACATGTTGCACATGATGCAGTGGGAGTTGCAGCGGATGGTGAGCGCCAGGCTGATTACCTCGGGTTTGAGCGGGGCAGCATTAAGTCTGGCGCGGCGGAACCTGACGGCATTGGTCAGTAACCTTACCACTGTGCTGGAATAACTATCGTTTTTGTTCTTATTCATTCGTCTTCAATATACCAGAGTCCGGGGTCCTAAAACTAGGCGCGTCGAAACGAAACCAGATACAAGCCGAAGTACTTAAGCTTCCAGCACCCCCAGAACACACCTATCTGATAGGCAAGGTGCTCCGCCAGGTAGAAAAAGAGGAATACCGGATAAAGCAGGGCGGGCTTTTTAGTGAAGTAGTCCACCAGCGAGGCGAGGAGCAATATCCAGGCGTCGAAAAGCCAGAACGCATGCAGGAAGAAACCGGGTATGAGAAGCAGAATCAGGTAATACCGTATCAGGTGGAAAGAGGTAAAGTAAAAGAAAGAAAGGTAGGTCCGGAGGATGGAATAGGCTATCTGTCCCGCAGGCAGGGGCATTTTGTGTTTTTTCAGGGTGACCGATTTCCGCCACAGCTCGAAGAGGAATACGGGCGGAATGGCACACAGAGGATAGGAATTCAACATCACCAGAGCCACCGCTAAAGCCAGGAAGACCAACATTGGATATAAGGACAGGTTGAATAGCTTCTTCTTATCGCGGTGGTTACGGTAGAGCACGGCTTCCGATGTACCGTACTCACCGCGCCTTTTCAGCATCTTCTCCAGCTCGCCGCGGTGCTTATGAGCCACGGTCCCGTAGGGCGCGTAAAGCAGGGAATAGCCGCTATTCCTCAGGCGCCAGCAAAAATCGACATCTTCACCGATACGCATATCCTCTTCAAATCCCCCGCATTCATTGAAAGCTTCCCGGGTGACCAGCAGATTGGCGGTAGGCACGTAAAAGCTATTCTCCGATTTTCCTTCGAGGATAAGCCTTTTACCCATGTTGAGCGAGGATGCAACTTCTTCATACTTATCGAGAAAGCTTTCCTGATAAAATCCCTCGATATATCCCCCGATAGCACCGACCGAAGACGCCCGGAAAAAGGGGAGTAACTCGCTCAACCAGTCCTCGCCGGGAACGCAGTCGGCATCCAGAAACGCCAGCACACTGCTGCTGGCATAACTGACGCCGTAATTCCTGGAGAAGGCAGGACCCCGTGTTATTTCCTGTCGGATGACCCGGATATTAAAAGAGGTTTCAAGCTCTGATATCTCCATTTTCGAGTGGTCGTCGACTACCACAATCTCCAGTTTCTCCTGAGGGTAATCAAGCTCCTCCAGCGCCTCCAGGCATTCGACAACGTCCACAAACTGGTCCTTAACCGGTATGATAACGGAAACGTCAGGGTATTCTTCGATACGTGGTATACCGTCCAGCTTGAGGTATCCACGCGACGTCAGCGAAAGCAATACTCTAAGGAGATTCCCCGTATTAAGTCCGGGATTCTGGGCAACGAACTCCGCCAGGCTGCCGCCTCGCTGAGTAAATTTTACTAGGGTATAAAGCGTCTTATTCAGGCGGAGTATTCTCAGCGGAATTCGGGAGCACAGATAGTAACCGCCGGAATCCTCTCGAAAAAAGACGTCTTCCGCTAATGAGAAGCCAAAGCTGTTCATACATCTGCAGTCCGCCTGATTACTCCCTCGTCGATGAGAAGCTCGAAAAGCTGGTCAGCTAATTCCGAAGGGGTGCCTTCGAGCATCTTCCCCTGCCGCCTGGAGATTCCGCCTTCCAGCAGTTTCAGAATGCGGTCAAACGCCGGCAACGAGCTATCGGGTGTGATTACCCGGCGGGGGCGGGGGCGGAGCGCCATCAGAGCGGTCATCCGGGTGGGCTCCCGATTGAATTCGGCGGGATTCATATTCAGGTCGGTAAGCGATAATATCTCTACCGCACTCTGGCGGCTCTCGATAATCCTGTCCAGAGAAGGATAGGGCAATCCGGCGCCTTCGCCTTTGACGGTAACGACAGCGGGCAGAGGGCAAGCTACTACCTCCCTTTTTCCCCTCCCCAGGTCTTTTGTAAAGTGCAATATTCCCGAATCGGGATTAATTTCGAACTTGACGACAGCGGACACACAGGGCAGGGAGAGTCGGGCAGCGATAAGGGGCCCGACCTGGGTACTGGCGGTATCCAGACTCCTAACGCCGGATAAAACAAGGTCAGCCCCAGAAAGTGATACAAAAGCCGACAGCAGCCGTGACTTGCGATGGGGCGACAGTCCCCGAAAATCTTCTCCCCAGATACGTACGGCTTTAACCACCCCCAGCGCCAGCGCCTGCCGCAAGTAGTTTTCAACACGTTCCGGGCCGATGGACACAGCGGTGATTTCTACGCTGTCGGTGGTATCCAGCGCCTTCAGGTCGAGGGCAGCTTCCAGGGCGGCAGCGTCATTGGGGTTGAGCCTTAGAGGAAGTCCTTCCTCAAAGACTATCCGGTGGCTGAGGCCGGTATCTAGGCTCAGGGCGGTATCAACTACTTCTTTCAGACAGACAATGATTTTCATATCTATTCCCTCAGGTCAGACGGTAATTTACGCCATAGCCTCCCCGCGGATAGGTCCAGTCAACGGCGCCTTTATCACAAACGACATAGCAGGTGCCGCATTCCAGGCACGTCTCGTAGACAACGCTCATTAAATTCGTCTCTTCGTTCCAGGTGTAGCAGTTAGCCGGACAGGACTGGACACAGGCGCGGTGGTCGCAGGAGCGGCATATCTCCTTATCGATGACAATATGGGGCTTTTCATCGATGATAAACTGCGTTAACTGCTGGATGTTCTCAATATTCATAATAAAGCCCTGCCTATCTTGATGCCGTCGGCAATAACATCCTTCAGTCCTATTTCCTTAAGCGTTTCGCGGCGCGCCAGGCGCAGGAGTTTTGTCCTCGGGGTGCCATCGACTTTATAAACCTTCTCCATGATACCGGCCAGAACGCGCGGATAGGTTTTGTAAAGACGGTCGATGCGCATCATACCTACAGAGTTTTTGTACTTTTTCATGTCTTTCATTACAAAAGTTTCATCAAGTTTCTTCTTATAGAGCGAGAGCATTGCAGCACTGTAATCGTGGGCTTCCACAGCTTTGAGAGCGGTCTCGGCGGCCAGCGCACCGGAGGTCATCGCCAGGTTGATTCCTTCCAGGTTAAT
>CAZCZJ010000122.1:0-4649 GCA_964503235.1 uncultured Dehalococcoidaceae bacterium
AAGAACCTTTAAATCAGTCCGGCGAGGCTGGCAAGGAAAGCAAAGCGAATACGTATCAACGCAGCCTCTTGCCAGCCGGAAGCAGGAGGTTATTTTTATGTCTGTAAAAATAGTCATGAACGCTGAGGACATCCGGCGTACTCTCGCCCGTATTGCACATGAAATCATTGAGCGTAACAAGTCGACCGAGAACCTTATAATCGTCGGGCTGCACACCCGTGGCGTCCCCCTGGCCAGACGCCTGGCCGAGAGCATTGAAAGATACGAGAAAACCGGGGTGCCCGTCGGGATGCTGGACTTCAGTCTCTACCGCGACGACCTTGACCCCGCTGAAATCAAAACAGCCATCCAGCGCACGGAAATCCCGTCAGACATCAACGGAAAGTCAGTGGTGCTCATCGACGACGTGTTATATACCGGTCGCACCATTCGCGCCGCCATGGATGCCCTGGTAGACCTCGGCCGGCCTCTCTCGATACAGCTGGCGGTCCTGGTCGACCGGGGGCACCGAGAAATGCCGATTCGCGCCGATTACGTCGGCAAGAACATACCCAGCGCCCGGCATGAAAACATCGAGGTTCACCTGATGGAGACCGACGGCATTGACGAGGTGGCTATTATCAGTCCGCCCAATAATAAGTCCTCAGTAATCCCCCAGGAGAAACCGGAAGAGGTACGGAGGAGCTATCATGAAGCTGGCAAATAGAAGCATGGTGACTATTGATGACCTTTCCAATGGCGAGGTACTGGCGCTCTTCTCGCTGGCCGACGAAATGTCGGAGAGTATGAAGAAGCAGCACAGACTGTGCCGGGGTAAGATAATGGCCAGCCTTTTCTTCGAGCCCAGCACCAGGACCCGGCTTTCGTTTGAAGCCGCCATGCACCGACTCGGCGGCAGTGTTATTACCGCATCGGATGTCGGCGCTACATCTCTAGCCAAGGGAGAAAGCATCGCCGACATGGCTAGGGTGGTCGGCAGCTATGCTGATATCATCGTTATCCGGCATCCCTGGGAAGGGGCGGCAAAAGTGGTAGCGGACTATGCCGGAATACCGGTAATAAATGCCGGCGACGGCGGCCATCAGCACCCTACGCAGACATTGTGCGACCTTTTTACCCTGCAAAAAGAAAGAGGCATCATTAAAGGACTCAAAATTGCGCTCTGGGGTGATTTGAAATACGGTCGTACGACACATTCACTGATTTTCGCCCTCGCCAAGTTCGGGGCCGATATCCTGTTTTGTCCCAGCCCCGGACTGGAGGTACCGGAGCACGTTGTTGATAAACTGATAACCGAATACGGCGGTGAGGTTGAAAGCTATAAAAACTCAGAGCGAGTGGAAGGGGAAAACCTCTTTCCGCTGGATGCCATCTACACCACCCCCAGCAGCCCCCATCAGCTGGCGATGATGCCGGATATCAGCCTTCATGTTGAACTGAAAAGCGGTGTAGATGCCCTTTACGTTACCCGACCCCAGAAAGAAAGATTTACTACCGGCGAGGAAGGAAAGGACTTAAAAGAGAAATTTCCGGTGGTAGATAAGAAACTGCTTAAAGGTAAAGCTTTCCGGGGAACACTGGTAATGCATCCCCTTCCCCGGGTTGATGAACTGGCTTACGACGTCGATACCGACAAAAGGAGTATGTATTTCAAACAGGCAGCCCGCGGTGTGCCCGTCAGGATGGCGCTGCTGGCCCTGCTGCTGGGCGTAAAAGACATCGAAATACCCGAGGTAGAATCCCCGAATCCAGTGGACTATCATGTCTATAATCGAGTGTCAGGTCTACGGTGCCCGAACGCCAGATGCGTATCGATACAGGACACGGAAACCAAGTACCTGAAGCCCGAGTTCAAGATAGTAAACACCGAGCCCCTTACATTAAGATGTGTGTACTGCGAACACGGTATCGAACCCAAATTCGTTGCCAGCGCTGACTGGCACGAAGGTAAACTGGATACTAAAAAATACCACAGCGCCGATAGCCACTGGGTATACACCATCAAGCCTGAAAACCTGATTGTCTTCAACACCGAGGAAGAAGCTCGGGCTCACGGTTTCAAACCCAGCCATTTTACGGGAGGACATCGTTAAAAAATGACAGAGTCCTTGCTTATTCAGGGCGGACGCATCATCGACCCATCCCAGGGAATCGATATTAAAGGCAGTCTGCTGGTCACCGAGGGTAAAATAGCCTGGCTCGGAGAGGGCTTGCCTACCAATGCCGATTATGCCTTTCTCCAGGCTAATGACCTCATCGTATGTCCAGGATTTGTCGACCTTCACTGCCACCTCCGCCAGCCCGGCCAAGAGGATAAGGAGACCATCGCCACGGGGACGGCTGCCGCCGCCCGGGGAGGTTTTACCACCGTATGCTGCATGCCCAACACCGAGCCACCCCTGGATAACGAGGCAACGTTAAACTACGTGAGAACCGTGGCGGCTCGCGAAGGTGTGGTCAGGGTGTTTCCCATCGGCTGCGTTACTCTGGGTCGTAAAGGCGAGGAACTCGTCGATATGAACGAGCTGGAGATGGCCGGTGCCGTTGCCTATAGCGATGATGGTTCTTCGGTAAGCAGTACGGAATTAATGCGTCAAGCCCTGGTGTACAGCCGCGACTTCAACCGACCGATTATCGACCACTGCGAGAACCAGTTCCTCACCCAGGAGGGGCAGATAAACGAGGGAGTCGTCTCCTTGGAGCTGAACCTGCGCGGCATGCCCGCTTCCGCTGAGGAATTGATTGTCAAGCGAGACCTCGACCTTGCCCGCGAGACGGGCGGCCATATACATATAGCCCATGTCAGCACCGAGGGCGCGGTGGATCTTATCCGGCAAGCCAAGGAAGAGGGCATTCCGGTTACCGCCGAGGTAACGCCCCACCACCTCACGCTGACAGAAGAGGCGGTTTTAGGCTATAATACCTATGCCAAAGTCAACCCCCCGCTCCGTACGCAACAGGATACTCGGGCGCTCCTTCGGGGTCTCAACGACGGCGTTATCGATATCGTGGCTACCGACCATGCCCCCCACACCAAAGCCGATAAAAAGTGCGACTTCACACAGGCTGCCTTCGGTATCAGCGGCTTCGAGACAGCCCTGGGCAGCCTGGTAAGCCTAGTGTTTGAGAGCGACCTCAGCCTGAATACCCTCGTCGAGGTGCTGACGGTCGGCCCGGCACGGGTCCTCGGCTACGAGAAGCTGGGCACGCTGGAAGTAGGGGCGCCGGCGGATATATGCATCTTCGACCTCCATAAGGAATGGATCGTCGACCCGGAAAAGTTCGTTTCCAAGGGGAAAAACACGCCCCTGACCGGTAAAACACTCAAAGGAATGGTCATGGCAACCCTCTACCAGGGGATGCCGGTCTATATGGACGGGGCACTGAAAATAGAGACATAAAATGGAGATTTACTTTATAAAATGTCATTGCGAGGGCGAAGCCCGAAGCAATCCGCTTTTAATAAGTTGTCATTCCCGCGAAAGCGGGAATCCGGTGGCGGAATGTCCTGGATTCCCGGGTCAAGCCCGAGAATGACAGGAGGACAGGGATATACGGATTGCTTCGCTACACTCGCAATGACATAGAAACGAGATAGGGTGAAAAACAATGACTAAAACGGCAATACTGGTTCTGGAAGACGGCTCGGTGTACGAAGGTTACTCCTTCGGGGCTGAGGCAGATACCTGCGGTGAAGTGGTCTTTAACACCAGCATGGCGGGCTACCAGGAAATGCTTACCGATCCATCGTACGCCGGCCAGATTCTGCTGCCCACCTACCCGTTAATCGGGAACTACGGCACCAACAAGCAGGATATAGAATCGCGGCGCATCCAGGTCAGGGGCTTCATCGTGCGGGAAAAATGCGAGCAGCCCAGCCATTACCTCGACGATAAGACCATCCACGACTACCTCGCCGAGAGCGGTATTGCCGGTATCTACGGGGTTGACACACGCGCCATTACCCGCCGATTGCGCTCGGCAGGGGTGATGATGGGCATTATCACGTCGTCGAAAACACTCCAAGAAGCACTGGCGGAGTTGAAGAAACAGCCCGATTACGGCTCGATAGATTTCGTGCGGCAGGTGAGCACGGACAAGCCGTATAAGTGGGAGGAAAGCGGCGTCGATGGCCACCATGTGGTCGCTTTGGACTGCGGCCTGAAATATAACATATTACGTTTACTCTGCCAGCACGGCTGCCACGTTACGGTCGTGCCGTGCACTACTTCGTCGCAAGAAATCCTGAACCTTCAGCCGGACGGCATACTGCTTTCGCCGGGGCCGGGCGACCCCGACCTGCTGGACTATCTCGCCGAGACGGTGCAGGGGCTCGTCGGGAAGAAGCCGATGATGGGCATCTGCCTGGGCAACCAGATTATCCACAAAGCCTTCGGGGGGAAGCACTTCAAGCTCAAGTTCGGGCACCGCGGCGGCAATCACCCGGTGCGGGAGCTGGCTACCGGCGCCGTGCACATCACCGCCCAGAACCACGGCTACGCCGCCGATCCGGCCACCCTGAGCGACGAGCTGGAGATAACCCATATCAACCTCAACGACGGCACCGTCGAGGGACTGCGGCACAGGGAGCTGCCCGTCTTCTCCATCCAGTACCACTCCGAGGCCTCGCCGGGGCCGCTGGACAACGT
>CAZCZJ010000123.1:0-4526 GCA_964503235.1 uncultured Dehalococcoidaceae bacterium
TCCCCTCCCCTTACTCTCCTGTTTACTCGAACTTTCCGCTGCCGCTGAAGTGGTAGACATAACGCGGGGGAAGACTGGTTACCGCCCGGTTGACCCTTTTCTTGAGGGCACATCTGGCCTTGCGGCCGTCTTCGAGCTCAATAATATATCCGGTGCCGTCTTTAATACGCACGTAGTCTACCAGGGTAAGCTCTCCCCACCAGCGCTGGGCTTCCTCATGCTGGAACTGGTAATTAACCTCGGCTATCAACTCATCATCGATGGACTGGTACAGTTTGCCTATTGCCACTGGTCTCCTTTCTTTCCAACAAAGCCAGGTTATTCCGGTGTACCACCTCGGGTCCGTAGTCAAAACTGAGCAGATTGGCGATTTTGCTGGAATGTGCCCCCTTGATAATCCCTATATTTTCCGAACTGTAACTGGTTATACCGCAACCGAGGTGATTCCCTCCGGTATCATATATAGCCACGATATCGCCCCGTTTGAATTTCCCTTCCACCCGGTCGATACCCGCCGAGAGCAGACTGCGGTTCTGTTTCCTTAAAGCCGTCACCGCGCCTTCGTCGATTACCAGTTTGCCCCGGGTAGAAAGCCCTGAAAGCAGCCACCGCTTGCGACTTTCCAGTTTGCTGGTCGATGGTAGAAAACGGGTGCCTAGCGCTTCCCCCGATGCCAGCCGAACGATAACGTTTTTCTCTTTCCCGTTGGCAATGACCACCTCCACCCCGGAAGAGGTAGCCAGTCGGGCAGCTTCTATCTTGGTTATCATACCGCCGGTGCCGATGTTGTCCTCGTTTATGGCGCCCAGGCGTACGATTTTGGAGTTGATTCTGTCAACTACCGGAATCAACTGTGCCCCGGGGTCGCGGTGAGGGTCGGCGGTATAAAGTCCATCGGTATCGGTCAGTATTATGAGAAGGTCGGCGTCGATGAGATTAGCCACCATTGCCGAAAGATTATCGTTATCGCCGAACTTGGCTTCTTTAATCTCGTCGATGGATATCACGTCGTTTTCGTTAACGATACCTATCACCCCGAGCTCCAGTAAAGCCAGCAGCGTATTACGGGCGTTCAGGTAACCCGCCCGGTCGGACAGGTCGGCTTTGGTAAGTAGAGCCTGCGCCACGGTGATATCATGCTTATCAAACAGCCGTTCGTAGGTATTCATCAGGCGGCTCTGTCCCACTGCTGCCAGTACTTGCTTTAGGGGGATATCTTTGACCGTACGCGTTAAACCCAGTTTATGCCGGCCCGAAGCAATGGCGCCCGAGGAGACGATAATCGGTTCTGCGCCCAGCTTGTGCAGCTGTGCCACCTGGGCTACCAGGCTAGACATTATCGCCGGGTCGAGGTTCTGGGTACCGCCGGTAAGCAACCTCGTGCCGATTTTCACCACCACACGATGGCATTGTATTTCTGATGTTTTAGATGTTTTACGCACCATGATTTTAATCTCGTATTATCTGCTATATTATAGCAAGCCTGCGTCAGTTGAACAAGAAGTCGGTTACGTTGTATTCTGGTGAAGTCGTGCGGATGAATGAGCTTACATCGCCTCAGACGAAGAAAATCTTGCCCGTTATTTCGACTGTTACCTTCGTTGGCTTTTTAGACACTCATTTGCTGATTCCGGTTATGTCTCTCTACGCTTCGGAGCTGGGGGCGGGCTATGCCGGTGATGCGCTCGGGGTTAAATCCGGCTTATTATTAAGTCCCGCCGTTATGGTTATGGCGCTATGGTAGCCCTGGTCATTAAGAAACGAAGCTGATATTGAACTGGTTGTTTTACGGGTGTTTTTTATACTCACCCCTTTTCCCCCGTGCCTGTCATTGCGAGGAGTCCCTCCTGAAGAAGGACGACGTGGCAAGCTCTATCTACGGTTAGACAATCCCCCCTTAGTTATCTATTCCTACCCGACCGCCCTCGAATCTTCGTGCTCTTATCCTAAAAAAATCCGTTCTTCTGTTTACTTATCGTAAAGTGAGATTAATCCCCACCCAATGCCTTATGGAGATGGTTCGTCTCCCTTTCATAAAGGGAGAGCGAGAGGGATTTATCCTACCTCTACCCCCTTATCCCTAAAAGCGGGAGTGCGCCAGCGAGAGGGGCGCCAGCCCCTCTCAATATTCCTTCCCCCTCTCCAAATAAAATAATCATGACTTTTCACTTATGCTCTGTTTGGAGAGGGGGTCAGGGGGAGAGCATTCCAGTCAACCAATTCAAACCAATATCAAGGAGTATTTAGCTTTACCATTATCTATGCTAAAATACAGTAACATATACTTAATAAAAGGGCTGGTTGGTAACGACGAGCCCTAAAAGGCGTTGGGAGGATATCTTGCCGGATTTAGCCAGGTTACTCAAGCTGATAGAGGATATGCCCGCCTATCGTGATATACGGGAAGAACTGGCACACGGTAATAGTCGCACCGCCGTGGTGCTTGATTCCGCCCGCCCGTATCTGATAGCGGCTATTTATGAAAGCCTAAAGGTACCTGTGCTGGTGATTACCGGGCAACCTGAAAACTGTAAAAAGCTCTACGAACAATTGGCAAACTGGAGTAACTCCACGCAAATAAAGCTCTTCCCGGAGACCGACGCGCTGCCTTACGAGCGTTTGGCGGCGGATGCCACCACCGATATCGAGAGGGTGCAGGTGCTCACATCTCTGGCAGGATATGACTCCGATGATAGTGGCGAAAAAACGCCGCTGGTGATAACGTCGGCTCCGGCGATTATGGGGAAAATCCCCGACTGCTCCGATTTCACTGCGGCGGTTCATAATATACAACTCGGGATGGAAATTGACCCGTTTCACCTGCTCCAGCGGTGGGAAGCCATGGGCTATCAAATGGAAAACATGGTAGAAGTACCGGGCACCATGAGCCACCGCGGTGGTATTATCGATATCTATCCGCCGACGAGCGATAGACCAGTCCGGCTCGAGTTTTTCGGCAACACAATCGACAGCCTGCGTTATTTCGACCCGGCCACGCAGCGTTCGGTGGGGGAGCTTGATTCGCTGGAAGTCGGCCCCGCTACTGAACTCTTTAAACCGCGTAACATGGAACGCCAGGCACTCAAGAAATTGTTGGGCACACTCGACCTTTCCGGATGCAGCGACGCGACGAAAAAAATCATACAGAGTGATATCGAGATGATGCTCGAGGGGCAGCGACCCCCGGAAATGCAGTTCTACGCTTCCCTGTTCAATGAAGGAAGTCTCCTGGACTATCTCCCCGAGGGCACCCTGCTGGTAATCGATGAACCACAGGCTATTGAGCAGGCCTTCACCGAATTGGACACCGAAGCAGCGGAGCTGCGCTCGAACAAGCTGGAGCGCGGCGAACTGCCTCATAATATCCCCAGACCGTACCATCTCTGGCAGGAATTTTCCAAAGAGCTTAATAACAGACAGTCGCTTAATCTCGTTGATTGGGGACTGGACGAGCCGCGGCTGGCTTTTATCCCTGCCCCCGCTTACACTGGTCAGTTGCCGCCGTTTCTTAAAAAGACGGGTGAATTGCTGAAGCGGAAGAAACGCCTGATTATCGTCAGTCACCAGGCGGAACGTCTTTCCGAGTTGCTTAGCGAGCAGGACATCATTGCCGTGCCCGTCGATAGCGTGGACCAGGTGCCGGGGCCGGGTTCGCTGGTGCTGGTCCGGGGCTCGCTGGCCGAGGGCTGGGTGATGGCGGATGAAACCTGTCTCTTCACCGACGCTGAGATTTTCGGCTTTGTCAAGCAGAGGAGGGTAGCTAAAAGACATCCGGTACCGCGCCACAAGCTCATGGCGGAAATCAATCCGGGCGATTACGTCGTCCATGTCGAGCACGGTATCGGCAAGTTCAGCGGCGTCACCACGTTCGACGCGGCCGGCAGCGACAAAGAATATTTAGTGTTGCAGTACGCTGCCGGTGATATCTTATACGTCCCCACCGACCAGATTGACCGGGTCAACCGTTATGTCGGCGCCAGCGATAGACCACCGGTGTTGAGTCGGCTGGGGACTCAGGAGTGGAACCGCACCCGGCAGAAAGCCAAGGAAGCCGCCGAGGAGCTTGCCCGCGAGCTGCTGGCGCTCTATGCCGCCCGGGAGGTCGTGCCGGGTTATGCCTTCTCCCGCGATGGCCTCTGGCAGCAGGAGATGGAAGCTGCTTTTCCCTATGTCGAGACGCCCGACCAGCTCCAGGCACAACAGGACGTCAAGTTCGATATGGAGAAGCCCAAGCCCATGGACCGTCTGGTCTGCGGGGATGTCGGCTACGGCAAAACGGAGGTGGCGATACGCGCCGCTTTCAAGGCGGTCATGGACGGACGGCAGGTAGCCGTGCTGGTGCCCACAACCGTGCTGGCACAGCAGCATTATGCCACGTTCAGCGAGAGGCTGGAGGCTTTCCCGCTCAAGGTGGAGGTGTTGAGCCGGTTCCGCTCGACCGCCGAGCAACACACTGTCGTCGATGGGCTGGCTGGCGGCACCGTGGATATCTGCATCGGCACCCACCGCCTCATTCAGAAAGACAT
>CAZCZJ010000124.1:0-4515 GCA_964503235.1 uncultured Dehalococcoidaceae bacterium
GCTGCCTTCTAAGCAGCGGGTCGAGCGTTCGAATCGCTCCAGGGACGCCAGAATAGCTACGATTTTTCCCCATTTTTAAGGTTCTTCCTTCCGCTCTATCCTTTTGCTTAACAGTTTGCTTAACTTTTAGCCTCGTTCTTTTACTAATTTGCTTAACTTTACCTCCGGTTCGAATGATAACTCTGTTGTTAATAAAATTCAATATTTCATAAAGTGCCGCTGTTAACTGTAAAAGTATTATTCCGAACGCAATGCCTCGATGGGATTAAGTCGGGAAGCGTTCCAGGCCGGGTAAAAACCAAAGAATAATCCAATACCGATTGATACTGAAACGGCGAGGATAACGATATTAGGGGAAACAACGGTTGCATACACGTCCATGAAATCCAGTAGGAGTGAAATTCCCCAACCGGATATTACGCCAATGATACCGCCGATAAAAGTTAATAGTACTGCCTCAATCAAGAACTGGCTCCATATATCCACTTCCCGAGCGCCCAGCGCCTTTCTTATTCCTATCTCCCGTGTTCTTTCCAGCACCGATACCAGCATGATATTCATGACACCGATACCCCCCACCAGTAGGGCAATAGCGGCGATGGCAGCAAGTAAATTGGTTATCGTTTCTCTGGACTCAACCAACGTTTCTGCTATCTCCTGCACGGACTGGATGTTGAAGTCATTTTCCTCAAGAGAGGTCAACCGGTGGCGCGTACGCAGCAGGTCGGTAATTTCCGCCTCAACGTATTCGGCCTGATCAACATCACTTAACTTTAGATATATTGAGGACACGATGTGTTCACCCTGGGCAGTACGCTCCAGTGCTACCACCTGCTGCAAGGCGGAAAGTGGTATGATGACCGAGTTGGCGGTGGAATTAAAAAAGCTGTCGTCGCCTTCCAGCACGCCGATAATCCTTACAATTATGGAACCCATCCGCATTTGCTGCCCGATGGGATCGGCAGTACCGAAGAGGGTCTCGGCTACACCACTGCCGATAACAGCCACCTTCGAACCGCGGTCATAGTCGTATTCGGTAAAGAAAGCTCCACTGGTCAGTACCAGGTCTTGAACTTCCCGGTATTCCGTCGTTGCTCCTACAATCGTGGCGTTCATATTCTCACTGCCGACCACTAACTGAAGATTCGAGGATTTGTAGGGGGCTACTGCATCTATATAGTCGACCTGCGTAACGATGGCCTCAGCATCTTCCAGAGTGAGGGTCTGGGTCATGCCGCCACCCCGGAAACCACCGGGGCCCATACTTGCCCCCGGACTGATGGTTGTCAGGTCAGTGCCCATACTTTCGATATTAGACAGTATGGTTTGTTTACTGCCTTCACCAATGGCCATCATGGTAATTACCGAGGCGACGCCAATAACGACTCCCAGAATAGTGAGGAAGCTCCGTAACTTGTGTGTGCTCAAACCAATCCAGACACTACGCAACAGGCTAACCAAGTTTTTCACGCGTTTTCCTCCGTCACAATCTCACCATCCTTGAGTTGAATTATCCGATGGCAGTGGTCGGCTATATTGGCATCATGGGTAACCACGATCAGGGTAATATCCTGCTCAGCGTGCAGCGAGGTAAGGATATTTATTACCTCTGCGCCAGAGCGGCTATCAAGCTGTCCGGTTGGCTCATCAGCCAGAAACAACGAAGGGGATTTCACCATAGCTCGGGCGATAGCTACCCGCTGCTGTTCACCGCCGGAAAGCTCAATGGGACGATGATGAACCCGCTCGGAGAGACCTACCTTAGACAATGCCTCTAAAGCACGTCCGCGGTCAACACCACCGGCGTAGGTCAGGCCTAACTCGACATTGGCCAGAGCGGTAAGCCGGGACAACAGATTGAATGTCTGGAAGATAAAGCCAATCTTCTGCCCCCGGATGCTGGCCAGTTCACGGTTACCGAGATGGCTGACTTCTTTATTTTCCAGGTAGTAGCTACCTGAGGTCGGTATGTCCAGACAACCAAGCAAATTGAGCAGGGTTGTCTTACCCGAGCCGGACGGTCCCATAATCGCCACAAGCTCACCTCGCTCGATATTCAGGGTTATCCCTTTTAGCACGGTCAGTTGCCTTTTACCCATGGGATAGGTTTTGGTGATATTTTCCAATCGAATCATTAGAAGCCCCCTGGGAACATTATGCTACCACCCGGCCTTCCAAATTGGTTTTCTGTCGATATAGTGGTAGTTCCCTCAGGTACGACCACCTGCTCACCCTCGGTTAGTCCTTCAGTTATCTCGGTATACTGCCAGTCGCTAATTCCCATCTGTACGACCCGTTTCTCTGTTTCACCGGATGCTGTCATGACCTCTACGACATAATCCGAGCCTTCACGCGAAACGGCACCATTAGGCACCAGAATGACGTCCGTACGCTCGGTAATGATGATGCTGACAGTCACTGACAAACCCTGACGTAATTGGAAATCAGTTATGGTCGTTGAAGGCAGTTGTCCCTCGCTCTGTTGACCGCCACCGGAAAAACCACCGAACGCGCCACTATCAGGAAGTACCATCCCTTCAGGTGGGGTAAAACCCTCGGGCGGTGAAAAATCACCGGATTGCATTTGTTCCCACCTCGCTTCAGCCTCTTCCTTGGTCATCATGCCGGAATCAACAGCCTGCTGTAACACTTGAGGCAGTTCACCGGACTCAAGATCACCGAACATCTGCTGGCGTCTGTCGTTTATATCCCCGGAGATATCTTCGAGAGACTGGAGTTCTACTGTAACATCGTAGTTCACGACACCCGACTGAATTGTAGCGGTTGGAGCAATATCGGTTACCGTAGCTGAAAATGCCCTGCCGCTGAGGGCATCTACCTGTATTGTAGCTGTGGTTCCGACTTCCACTTGAAAAATATCCATCTCACTGACGAGGATATCTGCCTTGAACTTGTTGGGGTCAGCCAATTGAGCAACCACGGTTCCTTTAAAAACGGTGTCACCCCCAGCAACGTTGACCCTGGTAATGAAGCCATCGAAAGGAGCCGTGATTTCAGGACTCATCCTCAGCGCCTCTTCAAGCGCCTGGTCAGCCTCTTCGGCATTCTCTTCGGCATCAGACAGGTCAAGCTGAGCGTATTCCACATCAGTTCGGGCTGCTACTAGAGCCGCTTCAGCATCTTCTACCCCTAAGTAAGCTTCGGTTAAAGCATCTTGTGCATCTTCCAGCGCCAGCTGAG
Source organism: uncultured Dehalococcoidaceae bacterium (assembly GCA_964503235.1). Taxonomy (GTDB): domain Bacteria; phylum Chloroflexota; class Dehalococcoidia; order Dehalococcoidales; family RBG-16-60-22; genus W425. Next base: position 3,202 of record CAZCZJ010000124.1, read on the forward strand.
CCTTCTCAATCGCCAATTGCTTCCTGATAACCTCAAGAGCAACCGTATCCGACACTTTCAAGCTGCTGCCGGCCAGGATAGCGTTTCGTTCTTGGATAGCATCTTCCAGATCCTGTTCCGCCCGCATCCTTTCATTCCACCAGAATGTGATATCAAGATGATTCGCTCCCGGACTATTTGCTTCGACTATCTTTAGGTCGATAAATTCAAGCAAGGCTTCTTTATAGTCTATTTTATCCTGAAGCTCTTTAACTTCATCGATTGAATTAAGGGCATACCGGGCCGCTTCCAGGTTAACCTCAGCCTCTCGTAACTGGATATCTTCGCTAGTAATATTCCGCTGGGCTGCTGTTAATGCCTGCTCCCGGTTTTCAACTTGTCGATCTGCATCTGCCAGGGCTCTCTCCCTTGTTTCCACCTGGCGCTGGCTGGTAGTTAAAGCATTCTCGAGTAACCTGATTTGCTCCTGCCATTCATCAGCATCGATTTTTACCAGAACCTGGCCTTCTTCAACCGAATCGCCTTCTTCGATAAGTACCTCAGTGATAGTACCCTGCTGGTAAAACAAATCTGCGGTAAGATCTTCCGTATGTGAGAGGTCCAGATTCCCTGCTGCAGATATATCGAGTTGGAGATCACCTCTCTCGACAGTGTAAATGCTGGTTTCTTCCGAGGTTTCATCGGAGTTGCCCCCACAACCGAAAAGCACCCCGACGGCACTTACCAGGACAATTAGTATAACCGTGGCCTTTATGATTTTCATAATCCGCTCCTATCATCCATATACATCATCCCCGGACCTACCAGGTGTTAATACGCTTCTGCTATTTTAGTGGACAAATGTTTAGGAAATATTAAAATACTCACCATAATATTAACTAATATCCGATATAAGTGGTATAAAAAATGGTAAAAAAGAGGGTTAATATTGACCATGCGGCTAAAAAGCGTCTGAAAGAAAAGACTATCCAAACCTAATGATGGGGCAATAAAACTAATTGTTGAAGTACAGTAATATCTAATGACTAGATTCGAAAAATAAAAATAATAAGTATATCGGCCGCTTCTATGACAGAATTCAACTTTCTATCCAGCATCGCATAATCTCGGAATTATAATGAGACACGAATAGGTAGGAACTTCTGGAAATCGGAATAATGGCTTCTAAGCAGCGGGTCGTGGGTTCGAATCCCTCCAGGGACGCCATAAGAATAGAAAGGGCGACTGCTTTAGCCCAAGAAATATAGTGGTTGACTGCTCTTTTCTCCGAGAGAGGCGAGGCGAGAGGTGCGTGAGGTAAGACAGGCATCACCG
>CAZCZJ010000125.1:0-4445 GCA_964503235.1 uncultured Dehalococcoidaceae bacterium
TGCTTTTCCAGCACGCTGGCGATGGCGTCGGCGCAGGAGAGGATGGATTTGCCCTGCTCCCAGGATATCGAGGGGCAGCGGATGCCACGGAGCTGCTTCACCACCGAGGCGACATCCAGGCCGGAACGTAGCGCCAGGGTGATGAGGCGGCAGATAGCTTCGAGTTGGGCCGCCGCGCAAGCCCCGGACTTGCCCAAAGTGGCGAAGACCTCGAAGATGCCCTTCTCGTCGTAAGCCACCGTTATATAAAGCGAGCCGCAGCCGGTGCTGACACGGGCGACCGTGGCCGTGGTCTCGGAAGGCCTTTTGCGAGGTTTTAGCTTTTTCGGGGTTTCTTCCGTCTTTTCCTTCTTACCCGTTGTGAGCACCTGGGCATCCCGACTCCGGTCGCGGTAGATGGTAATGCCTTTAAGTCCTTCCTCGTACGCGAGCTTGTAGGCACGGGCGACGTCTTCGCGCGTGGCATCCTGAGGGAAATTAATCGTCTTGGAAACGGCGTTGTCAGTGGCCCGCTGGAAAGCCGCCTGCATTTTTACATGCCATTCGGGGGTGATTTCATGGGCGGTGACGAAGATTCTTTTTAACTCTTCCGGTACGTCCTCGATATCGCCGAGGTGGGAGCCTTCGGCGAGTTTTTTCATCAGGTCCTCCGAATAGAAACCACCATCCCTGGCCGCCTTTTCGAAGTAGGGATTGACCTCGACGAAGGGCGTGCCGTCCAGCACGGTCTTGGTATAACTCAGGGCGAAAAGAGGCTCGATACCGCTGGAACACCCGGCAATCATGCTCAGCGTGCCGGTGGGTGCGATGGTGGTGCGGGTGGCGTTCCTGAGGCGGGGACCGTTCGGGATATCGTAGATACTTCCCTCGAAAGCGGGGAAGACGCCGCGTTCCTTTCCGAGTTCTTCGGAGGCATGTAGAGCATTTTCGCCGATAAATTGCATCAGCTTTTCGGCAACCTTCAAAGCCTCATCGGAGTCATAGGGAATACCGAGCATCACCAGCATGTCGGCAAAGCCCATTATCCCCAGCCCGATTTTCCTCGTGTTTTTAGTCATCTTCTCTATCTGGGGTAACGGGAACTTGTTGACATCGATAACGTTGTCCAGAAAGCGGACGCCCTTCCTGACGGTATCCCCCAGCCTCTCATAATCAATTTTATAAGCACTTCCATTAACTTTAACCATTCTGGAAAGGTTGATGGAAGCCAGGTTGCAGGACTCGTAGGGGAGGAGGGGCTGCTCGCCGCAGGGATTAGTGCTTTCAATCTTGCCGAGGTGCGGGGTAGGATTGTTATCGTTAATACGGTCGATGAAAACGATACCGGGGTCACCGGTCCTCCAGGCCATGTCAACTATCTTGTCGAAGACCTCTTTAGCTTTCAGCGTACCAGTGACTTCTTTGGTATGGGGATTAACCAGTTCGTAGTCGGCGTCCGCCTTGACCGCTTCCATGAAGTCGGAGGTCAGCGCCACGGAGATATTAAAGTTGGTCAGGGCGGTCATATCCTCTTTAGCGGTAATGAACTTCATAATGTCAGGGTGGTCGATGTTGAGGATGCCCATGTTGGCGCCACGCCGCGTGCCGCCCTGCTTGGTAACATCGGTGACGGTATCGAACGCCCGCATAAAAGAAACGGGGCCGCTGGCGACGCCGCCGGTAGAGCCGACCATATCGTTTTCCGGTCGCAGCCGTGAGAAAGAGAACCCGGTGCCGCCGCCGCTCTTGTGAATAAGGGCGGTGTATTTGACGGCATCGAAAATAGAATCCATTGAGTCCTCGACGGGGAGGACGAAGCAGGCGGAAAGTTGCCCCATCTTCTTGCCGGCATTCATCAGGGTGGGAGAATTGGGCAGGAAGTCCAGGTCAGCCATCATCTGATAAAAATTTTCTTCAACAGACTTGACATCAGCCTCGGGACTATAAGTAAGCTCTGCCAGGGCTATAGCGTTGGCAACCCGGCGGAAAAGCTCCCCGGGTTTTTCTACCACCTTGCCCTGTTTATCCTTAACCAGATATCTTCTTTCCAGTACGTGAAGAGCCGTATCGGTAAGGTCGGTGCCTGATGCAGTTTCTTTCTGAGGTTTCACTTCAGCTTCTGTTTCCATTTCTGCTTTGACCTCCTCTTCTGGTACCGGTTTTTCCTGGTTAAGGACTTCCATAACCATGGCTTCGATTTCAGCCTCGGTGGGCAGGCGCTGCTGCTGACGGGAGCGTTTCGCTACCATTTCTTCCATGCCCGGCAAAGTCGGCAGGTATTCGGTGCGGGACTTTTCCAGCCGTTCGATTACATGGGTCGTTAATTTTTCCACCAGTTTCCGGTCGCGTATGCCCATCGACTCGGCATTAGAGAAGACAATCCGAGCTACCTGACTGCGGTCGATGGGATTTGACCGTTTATATGTAAACTGATTTGACATAATTAACGTCGGCTCCGGCGCGGCGACTTCGCAATAGCCGTCATCTCCTCCGTGGGGATAAGCGGCAGCTGGTCGGCGGAGTTTACTAATATATTGTCGGCCAGGATGTCCACCTCTTCTTTCAGATGAGTAATATCGGTAAATTCGCGGTAGACGCTGGCGAACCGGATATAGGCGATATGGTCCAATTTCCTGAGCTTTATCATGACCATGTCGCCGATAGTCCCGGTGGGCACCTCGGTACGGCCCGTCTGGTAGAGCTCGGCTTCGATATCGTCGACGATACTTTCCACGGTGCCGGCCTCGAGGGGTCTTTTCTCACAGGCCTTGCGAACGCCATTTAGAAGCTTATCCCGGTCATATTCCTCGCGACGGGTATCTTTCTTTATCACGAAAAGGCTGGCCGGCTGCAGGCGCTCGTAGGTGGTGAAACGTGATTCGCATTCAAGGCATTGTCGACGTCGCCGTATGCCGTCGTTGACATCCCGCGAGTCGATTACCTTCGAATCGATATGACCACAATAGGGACAGTTCACGTCCTGACTCCACATTATATAGTGCTGAGGTTTTAAAATTACCACAATATATAGTGTTTGTCAATATGTTTTCAGTGTGGAAATTAACAATTTTTTAATAAAATTTTATTAAAATGGCAAGAAAAATTTATCTACCTCACCGTTGAGACATTCTATCCGTCGACACTTCCTTTACCTGACAACCGCGGTACGATATGATTATTGGCAGGGAGTAAGCAATGGACTATCAGGGGGCTCTGGATTATCTATTAAGGTTCGCCGATTACGAGAGGCTGCCGCGTTCCGGGATTGTCTGGGACTTACGGCGGGTCGAGAGGCTTTTGGAGAGACTGGGGAATCCGCAGTACGCGGCTAAGACGGTACACGTTGCCGGGACGAAGGGGAAGGGTAGTACCGCCGCCATGATTGAATCGATTCTCCGTCGGGCTGGCTACCGGACAGGACTATATACTTCTCCCCACCTGCTCGACTTTACCGAGAGGATAAAAGCCAGCGGAAAGCCCGTAGCCGAGGCTGACTGGGCCAGGCTGACCGAGGTTATTGAGCCGGAGGTCGAGGCGGTGAATGAGGAAGGGGCTTTCGGGGAGCTGACGACTTTCGAGATACTGACGGCGATGGCTTTCCTGCACTTCCGGGAGATAAAGGCGGACTACCAGGTAATCGAGGTGGGACTGGGCGGACGGCTCGATGCCACCAATGTCGTAAGACCGGAGATATGCGTGATAACGTCCATCAGCTACGACCACACCGACGTCCTGGGAGATACGCTGGCGAAAATAGCTTCAGAAAAGGCGGGGATAATAAAACCGGGGGCGGTCGTCATCAGCGCGCCCCAGGCACCGGAGGCCATGGAAGTGATTGAAAGAGTCTGCGCCGAGAGGGAAGTCAGGCTGGTGAAAGCCGGTGTTGACTTTAGCTGGAAGAGGGAAAGCTTTACCGAAACCGGGCAGGCTTTCCATGTCAAGGGGCTATCGGGTGAGTATGACATCAGGTTGCCACTACTCGGTAAGTACCAGCTTCAAAATGCGGCGCTGGCCTTAGCGACGGCAGAGGTGCTTCTTGAACAGGGGGCAGCAAAAATAACGGCGAATAGCATCATAGTAGGGCTGGATCGAGTTAGCTGTCCGGGCCGGTTGCAGGTGCTGCGTCGCCAGCCGTGGCTGGTTGTCGACGAAGCGCATAACGCCTACTCGATGCAGCACCTGGGTGAGGCGCTGAAGGAGTATTTTAAGTACGACAGGCTGACGCTGATACTGGGCTGCGGTAGCGACAAAGAGGTGGACGGGATGGTAGCCGAGGCGGCCAGGATTACCGACGATATTATCCTGGTGGCATCACGCCACCCCAAGGCGGTCAGGCCGGACGTGCTCAAGGAGAAGTTCACCGGGCACGGCATCACCGCACGGGTGGCCGGGAGCGTGACGGCGGGGGTAAAAATGGGGCTGGCGGGAGCGGGCAGGAACGACCTCATCGGCGCGGCGGGGAGTAT
>CAZCZJ010000126.1:0-4430 GCA_964503235.1 uncultured Dehalococcoidaceae bacterium
GCGCTTTATTCTTTACGATGGTCCACCCACTCTGAACGGCCATCCGGCGATTCATCACGTCTTCATGTCTGTCTTTAAGGATGTCATCCCGCGTTACAAGACAATGAAGGGGTATTACGCACCCCGTATCGGTGGCTGGGATACGCACGGACTGCCGGTAGAGCTAGAGATTGAGAAAGTACTGGGTTTTTCCAGTAAGACTCAGATTGAAGAGTACGGTATTGATAAGTTCAATGAACTGTGCCGCCAGAGCGTTAATAATTACAAGAAGGAATTCGAGGAAATCCTGGAACGTTGTGGCTACTGGGTAGACCTGGAGCACCCCTATGTCACCATGGATAACGCGTACATTGAAAGCCTCTGGTGGGCCATCAAACAGATGTGGGATAAAGGACTGGTCTATCAGGGGTACCGGGTAACGCCTCATTGCCCCCGCTGTGGTACCTCGCTCAGTTCCCATGAAGTCGCCCAGGGATACCAGGATGATACCGAAGACCCGTCTGTTTACATAAAGTTTGAGATTGTCGATAAAACAGTCGCTGGTAATGCTTTGGACAAACCGACGTATTTTCTTGCCTGGACTACCACACCCTGGACGCTGCCGGGAAATACTGCCTTAGCTGTTGCCCCTGATGCCGAATACGCTATGGTAGAAATGGGTGGTATCAATCTTATCATGGCATCGGCGTTACTCGGGAGGATGTTAACAGATTCCTATCAGGTCGTCGCTAGGGTTGAAGGCAAAGAACTGGTCGGAACGAAATACCGACCGTTATTCAGCCCTCATGATTATGGTATTGACCGCTTGAGATTTCAGGATAGCGGAGAACTGCAACTACAAGAACCAGACAAGGAACTGACCTATAGCGTTATCAGCGGTGATTTTGTCACTATGGATGACGGCACGGGAATCGTTCATATCGCCCCCGCCTACGGTGAAGTCGACCATGAAGCCGGCAAAGAATGGGGACTGGATTTCGTGCAGCAGGTAGACTTACAGGGTAATACTCTCGGTACATATCCCTTTGCTGGTAAGTTCGTTAAAGATTCGGATAAAGATATAATTGATGATTTAGCGCAGCGCGACTTGCTTCTACGCAGTGAAACTATCAGGCATACCTACCCGTTCTGCTGGCGGTGTGAGGCGCCACTGCTCTACTATGCCAAGCAGACCTGGTATATCCGCACCACTGCCGTTAAGGATGCCTTGATATCGGGTAATGATGAGATAAACTGGTATCCCGAGCATATCAAGAAAGGGCGTTTCGGTGACTGGCTGCAGAATAATATCGACTGGGCTTTTTCCCGCGAGCGTTACTGGGGCACGCCGTTACCGGTCTGGCGTTGCGAATCATGCGGCGCTTTCGATTGCGTTGGCAGCATGAATGAGCTTAAACAGAAAGAGAGCTTTTCTGGCTTTAAAGAACCACTTGACCTGCATCGTCCCTACGTCGATGAACTGACGTTTTCCTGTCAGAAATGCGGCGGACGGACAAAGCGCGTCCCCGAGGTTATCGACTGCTGGTTTGATTCCGGTGCTATGCCCATAGCGCAGAGCCATTATCCGTTTGAGAATGAAACCCTGCTCGAGGATGGTCGTTTTCCAGCCGACTTTATATGTGAGGCTATCGACCAGACCCGCGGCTGGTTCTACAGCCTGCACGCCATATCTGTACTCCTGTTCGGGCGCCCCTGTTATCGTAACGTTATCTGTCTGGGGCATATCCTGGATGCCAAGGGTGAAAAGATGAGCAAGCGTAAAGGGAATGTTGTCTTACCCAAGGATGTCCTGCCTAAATATGGAGCTGACCCTATTCGCTGGTATCTTTATGTGGCTAATGCGCCCGGTAATCCGCGTCAGTTCGATGAGAAGCAGGTTGAAGAGATATCCCGACGCGTTCTGTCGACCCTCTGGAATGTCTATTCATTCTTTGTCCTTTACGCCAATATTGACGATTATAAACCTAGCGAGGCCGATGATTTATCATCGGATTCTGAACTTGACCGATGGATTCTCTCGGAGTTGAACCAGCTGGTTAATGACGTTGATTCTGCTTTGGACAACTACAACCCCACCGATGCCACCAGAAAGATGGAGACTTTCATTGACGGGCTCTCCAACTGGTACGTGCGGCGTAGCCGACGGCGTTTCTGGAAGAGCGAAAATGACACCGACAAGCTTTCGGCGTATCATACGCTTTATCACTGTCTGGTAACTCTTTCGGAGCTGATGGCGCCCTTTATCCCCTTTATCGCCGAGGAGATTTACCAAAATCTAGTGAAGTCGGTATTTCCCGAGGCATTGGAGAGTGTCCATCTCACCGATTTCCCGGTGGCGGATGAGAGTAAAATAGATAAGCAGCTGTCAGATGATAATCGTCTGGCTATGAGGGTTTCCAGTCTGGGAAGAGCTGCCCGGAGCAAGGCGGGCATCAAGGTCAGGCAGCCGCTGGAAGATGTCCATGTCGGCGTAAGCTCAGATTGGGAAAAGAGGACTCTGGAAAGGGTCACCCCTCTGATACTCGAAGAATTGAATGTAAAAGAGCTGTATTACGATTCTCCGGAAAAAGTAGCTGGCAAAGAAGGTTACGACTATAGAGTCATTAGTGAAGGGAATATCAACGTGGCTGTATCCACCATTATTACCGTGGAGCTTGAAGCCGAGGGCATGGCGCGGGAGATAGTGCATCGCGTGCAGAATATACGCCGTTCGGCTGGCTATGAAATCGCCGACCATATCCATATCTATTATGAAGCGGACGCCTTCATCATGCAGTCGTTATCATCCTTCGCCGACTATGTGATGCAGGAAACACTGGCGCTAAGTATCGAAGATGGCGTCCCGGATGATGTCGATGCCAGTGAAACGTTCAAGGTTAGCGGTTATACGCTGTTGCTGGGATTAAAGAAGGCGGTATAATCGTTTACTCCGGCGGCGGGCTCTCGATTGGCACTACAGTGGTGTTGAATTCGGTATCACTGCGGTAGTAGGTAATTTCCAGGGGTTGCCCGATTATCGAGCTGTGCAGTACCTGCATGAAACCCTGGTTATCGGTAACCTCCTCCCCACGGAGGCTGATAATAACGTCGCCTGGCTTCAGACCCGCATTATCCGCCGGGCTTCCGGCCGCCACGGTTAAAAGGAGTATTCCTTTATCTGCCGTTATCTCATTTACATCTATCTGCGAAGAAAGCTCCGGGTCCATCGCCACAGCGGCTAGCACGGACGGGGACAAAGGAGCAATATTTACTCCCAGCCAGGGCCGGGTTACGTACCCGTTGTTCACGAGCTGCTGGATTATCGGCATGGCGGTATCGATGCTTATGGCGTACCCCATCCCCTCGACGCCGACTTGGGCAATCTTGGCGCTGGTAATGCCGATAACCTCACCGGACAGGTTGACCAGCGGCCCGCCGCTATTGCCGGGATTGATTACCGCCGTTGTTTCCAGGAGGTCGTAAAGGACTTGGTTCTGGTCGACCTGTATCTGGACCCCCTCGCGGCTGACGATTCCCTCGGTAGCCCGGATGCCTAGGCCGAGGGCATTGCCGATAGCGATTACCCAGTCGCCTACTCTCAATCGTGAAGAATTTCCTATACTGAGGGTCGGCAGGTTGCTGGCGTCGATACTGATTATTGCCAGGTCGTTGAGAACGTCGGTATGTACGGAATCGGGCTCAACTGTGAAAATTCGTCCGTCGTCAAGGGTAACGGTAATGGTGTTGGCTCCTTCGACGACATGATTATTGGTAACGATGATGCCGTTTTCATCGATAATCCAGCCGGAGCCGGCCCCCTCCTGCGTAAAATCACCGAATACACTCTGGCTTACTATCTCGGTATTTATAGATACCACCGCCGGTTTAACCAAGGCCACGACATCGGCGATACTGGGCAGTTCATCGGTTGCACTCCCCGTTGCAGGTGGCGTCCAGGAAGGATTTATGGGGCTGGGAGTAGTCGGTGGCTCTGTTGTTGTGGAACCAGTAACATCGACACAGCCCGCTAGCGTTGATAATATAAGCGTAAGGATAATGGCTAAGGAAATAACCGTAATCGCAAGATTTTTCTTCATCATAATCCGCCGTGTAATGGTAGTCTACTATTTAATTATTAAAAGAATATTAAAAAAAGTCAACCCCCTCTCTGTGTTATCAAGAGGGGGTTGAGTCTTTCTTTATCCGTTAAATGCCTGTATTCAGGCGGGTATCTCCGGCAGTAACTTGAGAGCTTCTTTCACCATGTCTTCGGGGTAGGCGTAATCGGTGAGCTTGCCGGAGAGGTAAGCCTCGTACGCCGCCATATCGAAGTGTCCGTGACCGCTGTGCGCCAGCAGGATAACCTTGGACTTGCCTTCTTCCTTGCACTTGAGCGCTTCGTCGATGGTGACCCTGATGGCGTGGTTGGTCTCGGGGGCGCTGATGATGCC
>CAZCZJ010000127.1:0-4307 GCA_964503235.1 uncultured Dehalococcoidaceae bacterium
GAAAAAATCGGGGAGATGATTCACCTCTCCGAGACGATACACGCCTGCGGTCTGGCCAGTGCCCACCAGGGCTGGAAGACCAAGGCAGGCAATTACCAGGCTCATATTCTTCTCGCTAATGTTTGCAAGCACAACACGACCAGGTTCCCCTACGAGATAACCCGGCTGGCCGAGGATATAGCCGGCGGCATCCTGGTCACCACCCCCTCCGAGAAGGACTTCAGACACCCGGAGATTGGTAAATATATTGATAAATACCTGAAAGGCGACCCCGCTTACTCCACGGAGGAACGCTACCGGATGCTATCGCTCATCCATGCCATGTGCTTCGGAGTGGTGGCCCCCAGCTATCATACCGAGTCGATGCACGGTGCCGGTTCGCCGCAGGCGCAAAAGATTATGATTGAGCGCGAGACTGATATGGAGGCTAAGCAGCGCTTTGCCCGCAGCATCGCGGGCATCGATGAACGGGAAAACCCGCTGGATTAGTCTGGAGAAAGGAGGCGCATTCTTATGTCTTACTTTCTGAGTCCAAAGAAAATCCTGTTCGGTAAGAACATGTTGCGGAGGTTGGGTGCTGAGCTTGAAGGACGCGGTAATAAAGCCGCTCTGATTACCGACAAAAACATGGTCAAGCTCAGCGATGAACTGGTCGAGGCGGTGAAGGCCGCCGGTTACGAGGTGAAGATTTGGGATGGTGCAGAGCCCGAGCCTTCGACGTCGGGGGCAATCGAGGCCGGAAAATTAGTCAAAGATTTCAAGCCTCAACTGGTTATCGGTTTCGGTGGAGGTTCGGTTCTGGACACCGCTAAGGCTGCCTGGGTTCTCTATGAGAACGATGATATTGCTCCCGAGGAGATAATCGCTGTCAACGTCAAGACCAAACTGGCCGCGCAGAAGAAAGCCAGGTTCATGACCGTTCCCACCACCAGCGGCACCGGCTCGGACGTTACCTGGGCGATTGTGCTGGCGGATACCGCCGAACATCGCAAAGTAGGCTTCGCCAACACTGAAATCGTGCCGGATATTACATTACTGGTCCCCGAATTTACCGCTGGTATGCCCAAGGCGTTGACGGCCAGCACCGGTCTGGATGTCCTGGGCCATGCTCTCGACGGATATACCGCCCGGCAGCAGACCGATTTCAGCGACGGACTCTGCCTGCAAGCCATGAAGCTGGCCTTCGAGTGGCTACCTAAAGCTTATGCTGACGGGGAGGATATGACGGCCCGGGAGAAGATGCAGAACGCCGCCACTATTGCCGGTCTGGGTTTCGGTAACAGCAACACGTCTCTTTGTCATGCCCTGGCGCATACGCTGGGGGCTACCTTCAGCATTCCTCACGGTCGGTCGGTTGGTATTGCACTACCTTATTCGCTGGAATATATAGCCGCGAATCCTCCCATCGAAGGTGCACCCGACCCGGTAGAAAGACTCAGTACCGCTGCCAGATTCGCCGGTATCAAGACCGCGTCTGACCAGGAAGCTATTAAAGAGTTGATTCAGAAACTGCGCGACCTGGCGAAGCAAACTGGTGAACCTCTCAGTCTGAAAGATGCCGGTGTAACCGAACAACAGATGAACGACAGCCTTGATGCGTTGGTGACTCTTGCCAGCAAAGATGTCAATATGTATTCCAGCCCCTGTGAGTGTAAGGATGATAAGCTCCGGCAGCTTTTCCTGGACCTGTGGCAGGGGAGTGTTTGAAATAACGTCATTGCGAGGGCAAAGCCCGAAGCAATCCGCCCTGTTTGAAAAACGGATTGCTTCGCTATGCTCGCAATGACATGAGGATTAAGAAATAACTGAGGAGTCAAGGTGTAATAGGTATGCCCGTTTGCACGGTTGACGATATTAGTATTAACTACCGGGTATATGGGGAGGGCTTTCCGCTGGTGCTGAGCCACCCCTTCTCCGCCAACCTGGACTTCTGGGACGGGCTAACGCAGGCCCTGCCGCCAAAGTATCAGGTAATTACCTATGACGTACGTGGCCACGGCCTGTCCTCGGCACCGGTCGGGGAGGAGAACTACCGGTTGGACCTTCTCGTGGAAGACCTGCATCACTTGCTAAATCATTTACAGGTGAAGGAAGCCTATGTCGGCGGTCTTTCACTCGGTGGTGCTATTGCCCTCGGTTATGCCGGGCGCCACCCCGAAGTCGTTAAAGCCCTGCTTGTTTTCGATATTCACGGAGGTTTTTCCCCTCCCTCCGATCCCACAGCTCAGGCTGCTATGGCAGAGGGTAGAGAAAAGGGTGAAAGGTACGCACAGGAAAGAGGTATGGCTGATTTCGCCCGACGCCAGCTTGCCAGTGGGACTGCTTTCCCGCCTGTCCCCGACGACGAGACTCTCCGCGAGCAGTACGTCGCCAGAATGGCCCGGTTTACCGTTAACGGGTATATCGGCGTCGGTCGGGCATCACCCTGGGAGGAAAAATGGCAGCAGCAGGTCGCCGATGAGATTAAAGTCCCCACCCTGATAACCTGCGGCAGTGACGACCTGCCTATGGTTGTCAACGGCACCCGGACGTTGCACGAACACATTAAAGGCTCCCGGTACGTGATGATTAAAAATTCCGTTCACGAGACGGCGCGGTGGCAGCCCGATTTGTTTAATCAATGTGTTATCGATTTCCTGGAAGCTGTTGAAGCAGGTAAACCGGTAGCAGGAGAAATTACCTTAGGATAAAGATTTTCAGGAATCATCGGAGGTATAAACCTGTTATACAATGATAGAGCCCGGAGCATATGGTAAAAAATAGAAACTCTCGGAGGGAAAGTGACAGCGCAAAAAAGTAATCCCGCCCCAGCATCCAGAGGAGACAAGAGTGTTTGTAAAGGACTCGGCTTTTGCTCTATATCGGGTGATGCCAATTCTTCCGTCGTCGATGTCAAAGATGGGAAAATTATCCGTATCAGACCCCTTCATTACGATTGGAAATATAAGCCCGAGGAATTCAGACCATGGAAAATGGAGTCGCGCGGCCAGGTCTTTGAGCCTAGTATGAAATCCCTGATAGGACCTTTCAGCCTGGCCTACAAGAAGCGGGCAATGTCCCCTAATCGCATTTTATATCCCATGAAAAGAGTCGATTGGGACCCCAACGGAGAAAGAAACACCCAGAACCGGGGTAAGAGCGGCTATGTCAGGATATCCTGGGACGAAGCGCTGGACATAATCGCCAGTGAACTGAAGAGGGTTATCAAGAAGTACGGCCCTACTACCGTAATGGCACAGGCGGACGGTCACGGCGAAACCAAGACGGTACATGCCGCCCACGGCTGTCAGAGGCCGCTTCTCGACCTTCTCGGGGGTCATACCATACAGATGAGGAATCCGGACAGTTGGGAGGGCTGGTACTGGGGTGCCAAGCATGTATGGGGATGTGAACCTCTGGGCCAGCAGTATCCTTTAACCAATGTCATCCCGGATATCGCCGACCACTCCGAGCTTTTACTGCACTGGGGCTGTGATTTAGAAACCACGACCTGGGGCTGGCAGGGTCAGCTGCCGAGTCGACTGAGCTACTGGTTCACTGAACTGGGTATTCATCAGGTGTTTATCAGCCCCGACCTTAATTATGCGGGTGCAGTCCATGCCGATAAATGGATTCCGATACTGCCCAATACGGATGCGGCCATGCGGCTGGCTGTCGCCTATGTCTGGCTCATCGAGGATAGCTATGACAAAGAGTATATAAAGACCCATGCCTTCGGATTTGATAAGTTTGCGGATTACGTCCTGGGCAAGGAAGACGGTATACCCAAGACCCCCAAGTGGGCCGAGGGAAAATGCGGCGTTCCGTCCCGTATCATCAAGGCTTTTGCCCGGGAGTGGGCAAGCAAGAAGACCTCGATTGCGCACGGCAACGGCGGTTCTTCTATCCGCGGCCCTTACGCCACCGAGCCTGCCAGGATTGAGGTTTGCCTGCTGGGCATGCAGGGACTGGGCAAACCAGGTCGCCATTATATCAAGATGATTGAATGGGGCCTGTTCTTCGATAAGGGATGGATGCCCATGCCTCACGGCATCGAGCAGCCGGACGTTAATGCCGCCGGGCGGGGACAGCGTGTTATCAGCGATGCGGTGAAACGTGGAATGGCTATAGATGGCGAAGTGATGGAACACCGCGTGCCGGACCAGTTTATACCCAAGACTCTCATTCACGATGCTATCCTTAATCCTCCTCTCACCTGGTACGGCACGGCCAACGCCGGCTGGCCGCGAGAAAACCAGTTCATTAAGTATAAATATCCGGCGGACGGGTGCTCGAAAATCCACATGATATGGTCCGATACGCCCTGT
>CAZCZJ010000128.1:0-4227 GCA_964503235.1 uncultured Dehalococcoidaceae bacterium
AGGGAAAACTACCGGATAATTGCACGATGATACTGGGCGGTCGGGTGGGAAAAGATATGAAACGAGGGTGGAGAGGGGCTGGATTCCCGCTTTCGCGGGAATGACAGAAAAATACCAGTCTACAAGCTAAATGTGCTAATATTATATGAACCGTGGATTAGTAAATGAATGAAGAAAAAATTTGCAGAGGGAAGATAAGGATGGGGCGGGGCGGGGCGGTGGGCGAGATGTCAAAGGCGGGAGGTCTGGAGGGGTTTCAAAGGCTGACCGGGCTTTCCGCTATACCCGGCACATTGAATGTAAAACTGACCGAACCCTTTGATTTAAGCCTTTTGAATTACTTAAAGTTCGCCGACGTGGGGTGGGAATTCGACCCTACCACGCAGGGGATAAATTTTAATGGTGAAATCGGCGTGTATTACCCGCCGGGCGACCGTCGCCAATGAATACTCCGCCTGGCCTGGTAATCTTTACCTGGGTTACCGACATACATACCGATACCGAGCTGATAAGCCCCCATCACCTGCACACGACGCTTAATATACAGGACGGGGATATCATAGAATTCATGTTAGAAAATAATAAAGCCTGAAAAATCGCTATCGGAATACAATTATTAATATCAGAAATATCAAGACTTTCAGATCATTAAGGAACCACTCCTTCCGCCTGTATTACATCGGGATGGTGGGCCAGTGGTCTTCAATGAACATGCAGCTGGTAGCCCGACCGGCACTGGTCCATGCCATCACCGGTTCGGGCCTGATACTCGGGCTGGCGGCACTCGCCAACGCTATCCCCACGATACTCCTATCGCTGGTCGGGGGAGCCATTGCCGACCGGATGCAGAAGAAGAGCATCCTCTTTTACAGCATGCTGGGTTCGATGCTGGCCTCACTGGTAGTAGCCTACACAATAACTATAGGCTACCTGGGCGAAGCCCACCCCAACTCCTGGTGGATAATAATAGTCGCGGCCGTAGTCCAGGGGATTATAATGGGGTTGATGATGCCGTCGCGGCAAGCCATCATCCCCGAGATAGTGGAAGATGAAAACGTATTGAACGCGGTATCGTTGAATACGATGGGAATGAATGTGTTCCGCATACTGGCACCGATGGCAACGGGTTTTATCATCGAAATTTTCGATTTCTCGGTTGTCTACTATACTTCCGCCGCCATGTACGGCCTGGCTACGGTATGCATGTTTCTCCTGCCGCGAACCACGCAGAAATTCAGCGGAGGCAGCAGCGCCCTTACGGATATAGTAGAGGGGATGCGGTATATCCGCCGCAGAAAGACAATGCAGCTGGTGCTGGTGGCGACCCTGTTCGTAATGATATGCGGTATCCCTTTCATGCAACTGATGCCCCTGATTACCGAGGACATCCTGCATGTCGGTTACAGCGGCATGGGGATACTATTCGGGGTTTCCGGTATCGGGGCGATAGTCGGCTCTCTAATTCTTGCCTCGATGCCGAGTCGGAAAAGGGGCATCATCATGCTCGCCGGCGGGATAGTAATGGGTCTGGCACTGGTGGTCTTTGCATTCTCAAAATGGTGGCTGGTATCGGTCTTCGTGGTGATATTCATCGGCCTGGGTCAGACGGGGCATCGCGCGTCCGGTAACTCCCTGGTGCAGAACTATACCGAACCGGAATACCGCGGCCGGGTAATGAGTTTTATGATGATGGGGCTGGGCTTTTCCAGTCTGGGAACGTTCTTCGCGGGCGCAATGGCAGAAGCCATAGGGATAGAATGGGCTATCGGCGGACTGGCGATGCTGCTCGTGCTGGTATCGGCGGGGCTGCTCGTTTTCACACCGCGACTGCGCCAGCTGGAATAAAATCACATTATCCCTATTTTTGTATATACCTCACCCCCTTTGTCCCCCTCTCCTGACGAGGCGCTTCGCAGGAGAGGGGGAATTATTTGAAAGATGGGCTTCTCCCCTCTTCGCCGACTACTCCCCTTTTTGAAGGGGTGGGGATTATTCACGGATTAGCCGAGGATGATACTAGGCGGCCGGGTGGGAAAAGATAACTCTCGCGGGGAGGCGGGGCTGCCTTTCCAAAGGAACCGGTCAGGATGCCAAAGGGCGGCGGGTGGGAATAGATAATTAGTTGCCCGTAAAATTGTATCTATGATATGATTTATTTGTTTCATTCTTTACGGTTGAGGTGGATTTTGAAAGAAGATATAAAAAAACTGGCCAAGCTTGAAGGTGAACTGAAAGCCGGGGGCGGCGATAAGAGCATACAGAAACAGCATGACTCCGGCAAACTGACCGCACGGGAGAGGCTTGACCTTTTCTTCGATAAGACAACCTTCCAGGAAATAGACCTGTTCGTGCAGCACCGCTCTACGAACTTCGGCCTGGACAAGGTGAATATCCCCGCCGACGGCGTGGTGACCGGATACGGGAAGGTGAACGGTCGGACTGTTTGCGCCTATGCCCAGGACTTCACGGCGCGGGGCGGTACGCTGGGTGAGATGCACGCCAAGAAGATATGCCGCGTAATGGACCTGGCGATGAAGATGAAAGTGCCGATGGTGGGATTCATCGACAGCGGGGGAGCGCGTATCCAGGAGGGCATCAACGCCCTCGATGGCTACGGTAATATCTTCTTCCGCAACTCCTGTGCCTCGGGGGTAATTCCGCAGATATCCGCCATCATGGGCCCTGCGGCGGGGGGTGCCGTCTATTCGCCGGCGATGACCGACTTCGTGTTCATGGTGAAGAAGACCAGCTATATGTTTATCACCGGGCCGGGGGTGGTGAAAAGCGCTATCGGTGAGGAAATCGGCAACGAAGAGCTCGGTGGCGCTTTAACCCACAGCACCAAGAGCGGCGTGACCCAGTTCGCCTGTGATAACGACGAGCAGGCCATAGAGGAAATAAAGAAGCTGCTCGGCTACCTGCCATCTAACAATGAAGAAAAAGCGCCTTACTTTAAACCGGGCGATTCTCCGGACCGCACCGAGGACTCTCTCAACGATATTCTGCCGGAAAATGCCAATAAAACCTACAACATGAAGGAAGTCATTAAAGCCATCGTGGACGACGGCGAGTTCCTGGAGCCTTCGCGGCAGTACGCCCAGAACATGATTACAGCCTTCGCCCGCATGAACGGCCATGTAGTCGGCATTATCGCCAACCAGCCGCAATTCCTCGCGGGCTGCCTGGATATCAACGCCTCCGATAAAGCCACGCGGTTTATCCGCTACTGCGACGCCTTTAATATACCGCTGCTGACCATCGCCGATGTACCCGGTTTCGTGCCCGGCAGCCACCAGGAGTGGGGGGGGATAATACGGCACGGCGCCAAGCTACTCTGGTGCTACTCCGAGGCTACCGTACCCAAGATAACGCTGATTACCCGCAAGGCTTACGGCGGGGCATACATCGCCATGTGTAGCCAGGGACTGGGGGCGGACTATACGCTGGCCTGGCCCAAGGCGGAGATTGCCGTCATGGGAGCCGAGGCGGCTACGGCTATAATTCACCGCGCCGAAATAGAAGCTGCTGAAGATAAGGAGGCTAAAGAGCAGGAGAAGATAGCCGAGTACCGCGAGCTGCTCTACAATCCGTACGTCGCTGCCAAGATGGGATATATCAATGCCGTGGTGGTACCGAGCGAGACACGCCCGAAGATAATAGCCGCGCTGGAAGCGTTGATGAATAAGAAGGAGACCCGCCCCTACCGCAAGCACGGGAATATCCCGATGTAGATGCAAAATCCCCCTTAATCCCCCTTTACGAAAGGGGGAGGTGGGATGGTAGATATTTTACGGGCCTGGCCGAGGATAATACGAGGGCGGTCGGGTGGGAAACGATAACAAGAGAGGGGAGGGAGAAAGGGGAGTGGATTCCCGCTTCCGCGGGAATGACTGGCTTTAAGAGTGATAAACAATGGGTAAAACAATAGCCGAAAAAATACTGAGCGAAAAGTCCGGCAGCGACGCTAAAGCCGGGGATATCGTTATTGCCAGGGTTGATTTAGCCTTCGTGCAGGATACGACGGGACCGCTGACTATCCGGCAGTTCCAGACCAGCGGCATGACACTGGCCAATCCGGGGAAAACGGTGCTGTTTATCGACCACGCGGTGCCGAGTCCCAATGCCAACCTCTCCAACGACCACATCTTCCTGCGGGAATTCGCGCGGCAGAGCAACTGCATCCTCTCGGAAGCAGGCGAAGGCGTCTGCCACCAGGTAGTTATCGAG
>CAZCZJ010000129.1:0-4191 GCA_964503235.1 uncultured Dehalococcoidaceae bacterium
CACCTGCTTTACACGCAGGGGGTCAGAGGTTCAAGTCCTCTACCGCCCACCACTTCTTGAAGCTAAATTAAGCCTTATGTTAACTATGGCATAAGGCTTTTATCGCTAAATTGCACTAATTTTGCACTAATTGCTTTTGACTTTTGGAAGAATAATATCATCAAATCCTTTTACTGCTGCCTGTTGGAGTCCTGGTGCTACATGGCTGTACAGGTCCAGAGTTTCGGAGTAAAAAAGGGAACCTTTGTTTGGTAGTTCGGGGCAGACGTAGTACTAATGGTGACCATTAATATATAGAGTATATACAAGGTTACAATATCTCTTTTGGTTGCCAAGCAAGTTTATACCGAGTTTGGGGGTTGAAAATGAATGATGTACCCACGCCCACGCGTGAAGCTCCACTTTTTCGCTTTAATTCACCGGGGTTTAACCGCTCCAAGTACTTGGCATTATTCACACTCCACGAGCTTGAGAAAAAAAGGGCTATTCAACCGATTTCAACATGCTTTACGTCAATTCTGGTGTTTGCTACTGGACGTTGCTTTGCTCGCTGTCACGCTGGATTCGGTGGAAATATGCGCATTCAGTTATGAAATACGGTAAAAAGCAATACCGTCTCTCGCATAAGGGCAAGGGTTTCCTGGATAAGCTTGATAAGATAATTCCTTATATCGTTGATCAGTGGTTAGCCGAGCGGGATGGATGGCGTAGGATGCTGCCAAATCCCATTGAGGACTGGCGAAGGTCGGCACTAATAAATCTCCTGGAGCCAATGCGTTACCATAGACAAGGACATCCGGGAAACAAGAAACCTAAGCCGGGAAAAAATGGGAAGCTAAAGCCCGTAGGTACTGCGGAAAAGCTTTGATTAGCTGTCAGTATGACGGTCATCCGGCAGAATACTGCTCTCAATGTAAAGTGGTAAACGTCCTATTGTCTAGACGGTAAAAAGGAACGTTTTTTAGATGGCGCTAATCACATACTAAGAAGTGGTTTAGTGATAACTTTCATTATTGCCTTTTTGTATGAAAGAACCGGCCGGAATGGCGATGACTATATTATCAATATCCACTACGACATCATCAATCGAGAAATCATATGTAGCACCCTCGCACCATCCTGCTAGTGTCCGTAAATTACCCTCTTTCCCACTCGCCACCAGGGATATTTTCTGCTATAATTTCGCTGATGAAGAAAACTCAAAACAAGAAGAAACTACAATTTACATCCCTCCGTCCGGTTATCATCGCCGTCAGCCTGCTCCTCCTCGCCGCCCTCCTGGTCTGGTATTTCTTCGCCTTCGATATTCAGTGGGGCTTTAACTGGCAATCGATTACCTGGGGCCTTCCCGTGCTCGCGGCAGCCGTAATCGCCATCGTTTGCCTCGTCAGATTTGTCCGCCGGCGTAAGTGGCGCTGGGGCTTCTCGGCGGTCGCTATCACCGCTCTTGCTATCCTCTACACCTGGCTGATACTCCTGTTTTACAGCTATAATGTTGTCGGTAAACCTGTCAACGGCCCCGACGAAACCCTCGATACGGAAGATAATCGCATCATATCCCTGGTATTATCGGAATTTTTCGGCGATAAGCCCGGCTACCGGGTCGTTGATCCGCAGCTGGCTCTACCGTATATCGGCACATCTTCAGAAGACCGCGAGCATTTCGGGGGCTGGATACAGAATGGGCTGTTTATTCCCTATGTGCAGAGCAATCCTGCCCCGTCTCGTATTGGAGAAGATAATTTCGCCGATTTTGTTGACCGGTTTCTTCTAAAAAATATCACACTTGGTCTTTTAACCATAGAGTCTTCACCTCAAGACGGATATTACATTGACTACGACTCTAAATTTGCCCGGTATTTTAAGTCCGGCGAGGAGGCTGGCTGGCGGAGAATGAGCTTCTGCCGCCCCTCGGTTGGGATGGCGGATGTCTCTCTTCCTATCTATGATGCTGAAACTGGACTCATTATCATCTATCTCGGTACCCGGGATGCCCCCCTCGTCGGCAGTGGCTATATTTTTCTCCTGCAAATGCAAGACGGAGAATTACAGATAATTAGCAATGTTTTGGTCTGGATTGCCTGATTTTCCTACGCAGTAGCTAGCTCTGTTATCAGGTAAGATAATCACATCCTCTTTACATGTGGAATTTTCATAGTACACGACTATCAAACATCCCGATGTTTATCTGACTAATATAGAGCAGGGGCCTCATAAGCCCTGGGTCGCTGGTTCAATCTACAAGTCTATAGTGTTAGCTGACGTAGCTGAATCCCGCGAAAGTCAGACATTGAAGGTTAAGAAGGTTAGATTGAACAATAATCCCTGTAATGAGAATATCACCGATTACCCCGCCCCATACCCAAGTAGATGTATTTCTCATTTGATATGTATTATAAAGAGGTCATCAACCAAAAGCAAATAGAACTAGATGATAAATATCTCGACAGTCACACGTTGTTGATAGTAATATTTGCACTAATTATTGCACTAATGGCTTTGTATGCAATGGTGAAAATAGCCTTTTTAAGCTTAATTTTTAATACCTAGTGGCAAATTTCGAGAGCGGCACCATAAACCACTCGGACACCTCTCCCAGCCTCAAATTATGTTTGTTAAGAATGTTAATATACTGTTTTACTGAGGGTTGCTAGCAAATTTCCCCGGAACGGTATTATTATGCCTGACTTTGACCGCAGCGTCAAAACGCTTGACCATTGATATGATTTTTGATGCGTAAAATCTGCCTGCTTTTAAATATAGCATCACCGGCCTTTTTAGGGCCGGTGACGCTATGTATAGGTGTGGTATTATCTACAGGTTTACACCCGTAGCGCTAGTAGTTAAAACCTACGTCTCCGTATTATCATGAGGGCGCCACCGGCGATAAGTACCGCGCCAACGCCAACCACTACCCAGATCCACCAGTTTGACGTTTCCTGTTCGGTTTCTTCAGGAATCTCCTGGGTCGGGATTTCAGCAACGGTGCCTTCCTCTTCAGGTTCATTGACAACCAGGCTGCCGGTGAGTTTATTTACCTCTACCGTCTTGGTGCCGGGCTCTTCAATCGCCAGGGTAAAGATAACCGTTTCTCCCGTACCGCCAGCCAGGGTTACTTGCTTCTCACCTACTACCACACCATCAATCTTACAAACTACCTGGTACATGCCCTCCGTTTCACCGGTATTGTCTACCCTGACCGAAACGCTCGCTTCTCCGCCGACGTCCACTTCATCGGGTGATATCTCCAGCGAACTGACATTGAAGGCGGCCGGTGTCGGTTCAACTATTTCAACCACGGTGATATTGTCAACGGCTCCTCCGACGGCTATTTCATGAGTGCCGGGCTCCAGCCCGACCAGGTCAAAGCTGACAGCCTCACTGCCCTGCTTGGCTACTTCGACTGGCTTCGTTTCGGCGACAACGCCGTCTATCTTTAACGTGGCTTCGTAGGTTCCGGCAAAGTCGCCGCTGTTCACCAGTAAGGCGTCAACGGTTGCGTTTTCACCCTCGTTTATCTCTCCGGGGTTGATCGTCAAATCTGCCACCGAAATGTCAGCCGGTCGCGCGCTCACCATGACGGTGTAAATCGAGAAATGGGAAATCTCTGTCCAGATAATATTCTTTTCTGGATCATAATGGCTTTCTAGGGGTATCCACTGACCGCTCTGCTCATCCCACGTGGCAATAAATAAGTCTTCTCCGTCAATGCCCTCCGGCAAGTTGAATATCAATTTGGCGGGTGGATTAAAGGTTGACCCCTCGGGCCCGAGTTTGAAAACCCGGGTAATAAATTCCAGGTACTCCGGAGTTGGTGTGGGAATCTCATCCTCCGCTAGCGGCAGGATATATATATAGATTAGCGGGTGACCATTAAGCAGGCAATAGGTACCGGGAGCAAGGAGCAGGTAGGCCTCGGCCTTTTCGCTTACGGCCCTGGCTTCTGCTAATAATTTACCTTGAAAATTTAGTTTATCTCCTAAAATTAAATAACCAATCAAGCCACCGCTGCCACCACCAGGACTTCCACCGCCACCGGTAGATGCGAATGTTGCGGTTACTGTCTTGTCACCGTCTACGGTGATGGTCTCGGGATTGTCGCTGCCACTTAAGTCACCGCTCCAGCCGGAGAAAGACCAGCCGGGATCGGCAGTGGCCGTCAGAGTGACCACCGTTCCATAAGTATAGGTG
>CAZCZJ010000130.1:0-4170 GCA_964503235.1 uncultured Dehalococcoidaceae bacterium
ACTCGCGACCCTCTGCTTGGGAAGCAGATGCTCTACCACTGAGCTACTCCCGCAAGGGCGTATCAATTTTATCCCAAAATCCTGTCGATGTAAAGTGTGACGGCTGGCTTACAGGTGATTTTTATTCACCTTGTACGGAGATTTGACTATAATAATCGGCTCTGATATACTGCGTTCGGCAGGTTTACACAGCGATATATCGGCAGAGAAAACAAGCCTATCTCACGCATACCATAAATAATATAGGAGGAAAAAATATGGCTGAAGATTTTGTAAATTTACTCGCTGATTTAAAGGAACAGGAAGTGCTGGCACTGGCCCAAAAAAGGCTTGATTCAGGCGAGGACCCCATAAAAATCCTCGACGACAGCCGCGCAGCTATGGCAATCGTGGGCAAACGGTTCGCTGACGGTGAGTACTTTTTACCGGAGCTTGTCTTTTCCGGTGAGCTTCTCAAGCAAGTCAGCGAGATGGTAAAACCGTATCTCAAGCAGGCAGTTGAGACCAAGAAATTGGCCAAGATTGTTATCGGTACGGTTGCCGGCGACATTCATGACATCGGTCTGAATATCGTTGATTTTATGCTGGATGTCAACGGCTTTGACGTTACCAACCTCGGTGTTGACGTTCCTGTGGAGAAATTCATCGAAGCGGTGAAGGAAACCAAGGCACCGATAGTCGGCTTAAGCGGATTTCTTACCCCGGCCTTTGATGCCATGAAAGAGACCGTAGAGGCTCTGGACAAAGCCGGATTAAGAAAGGATATCAAAGTAATGATTGGTGGCGGCCAGATGGATGACGAGGTTAAAAAATACGCTAAGGCAGATGCTTACGGTAAAGATGCTATGGCGGCGGTCGCTCTGGCAAAAGGGTGGATTGGAGCGAAGTAAATGGAAGAGAATTGGGCGGAGTTATCTCCGGATGAAAAACGGGAAGAGCGTTTCAAGCGATGGCTTTCTCCCCCGGGTATTACCTTCTCCAGCCCGCAAGCTGAAAAGGGTTATAAGGAGAGGGTCACCAGATTTATCAAGGCTTTCCAGCTAAAGGAACCGGACAGGGTACCCTGTATCCTCCCGGCCAGCAATTATGCGGCATACTATGCCGGGATGGACCTCCGCACCGTCATGTATGACTATGATAAACTTGCCGAGGCCTGGCTGAAATTCCTCCATGACTTTAAAGATGACCTGGACACCTATATACCACCCGCGTTGGTCCCGCCGGGCAAAGCCCTGGAGGCCGTGGACTATAAGCTATACAAGTGGCCCGGCCACGGTATATCCGGCGACACGACATCGTATCAATGCGCCGAGGCCGAGTATATGAAGGCAGATGAGTATGACGCCCTGATTAGAGACCCCTCCGACTTCTGGCTACGCACTTATCTGCCGCGGATTTTCGGTGTTTTTCAGGCGTTTCCGCAGCTACCCCCCTGGACCAGCTTCGAAGAGATAGCCATCCAGTCTTTCGTGCCTTTCGGACTCCCTGAAGTCCAGGCAGGTTTCAAGGCTTTACTTGAGGCTGGCACAGAAAGCCTGAAGTGGTTTGCAGCGGTGGGCGCGGTCGCTGGCGAAGCTGCGGCAGCCGGGATTCCCGGAATCATGAGCGGATTCGCCAAGGCCCCCTTCGATACTCTCGGTGACACGTTACGTGGCACACGTGGCATCATGATGGACATCTTCCAGAGACCGGATAAAGTTCACGAAGCCATGGATAAAATCGCGCTGCTTGCCATCACATCGGCCATAAACGCGGCAAACGCCTCGGCGGCACCGATAGTAATGATGCCGCTGCACAAAGGCGCCGACGGATTCATGTCCGATAAGCAGTACGAAACATTCTACTGGCCCACCTTTAAACAGGTCATCATGGCGCTGGTGGACGAAGGCATCCTGCCTCTCCTCTTCGCCGAAGGCAGCTATAATACCAGATTTGAGTACATCAAGGAACTGCCGAAAGGCGCAACGGCATGGTGGTTCGACCAGACCGACATGGCCAGAGCTAAAAACGAGCTGGGCGACAGAATCTGTATAATGGGTAATGTTCCCACTTCGTTAATGGTGACCGGCACCCCGCAGGAAGTCAGGGAGCACTGCCGTAAGCTCATAGAGGCATGTGGCAAAGGCGGCGGTTACATACTTTCCGGCGGTGCCCAAATCGACAAGGGACCTGCCGAGAATATGCGCGCCATGATGGCGGCTGCTAAAGAGTACGGCTTATACAAGTAATAAGGTTCGCGCGCATACTTAATGCTGTTTTTCTATGTAAGCAAGTTAATGTACTTGCTTACGGGCATTATCCATGGGGAGTATGATATGGCACAGAAAAAGCAGTGGGCCGATTTATCCTGGCAGGAGAAACGCGAGGAGCGTTTTAAAAAGTGGCTGAATCCCCCGAACGTTAAGTTCAATAGTCCGGAAGCCGAAAAAAAATATAAACTTAAAGCCAACCGGATGATGAAAGCCATCAAGATGGAGATACCGGACCGTGTTCCGGTTCATATACCAGGCGGCTCCATAGTTGCCTATAATGCGGGATTAACTCTTAAAGATATCCTCTATGACCATGAAAAGATAAAACCCGCCTTCATCAAGTTTCTCGAAGACTATGACCAGGACTCGGCTGACGCTCCCGCATTATTTTCCGGCAGGGCGTATGAGTTACTGGACTATAAGGTGTTCAAATGGCCGGGACACGGGCTGCCCGATAGCCAAAGTATGCACCAGTTCATTGAAAAAGAGTACATGCAGGCTGATGAATATGACCTCCTTATAAATGATGAGTTCGATTTCGGCCTGCGTCACTTTATACCACGTACCTGGGGCGCTTTCGCTCCTTTAGCCAAGATTCCCCCGTTTGACTCCTACCAGGGATTACCGGATAGGCTAATGGCGATGTGTCAGGACCCGGACTTCCAGAAGATGTTCCGGGCTATCTGGAAAGCCAGCCAGGAGAATGCCAAATTTCAGAAGGTTACCGCTGAGTGCGCCGCCATATCCATGGCGATGGGATTTCCCCCTTTGATGGGCGGCATAACGCTGGCACCCTTCGATACCGTTGCCGATATGCTACGTGGTACCAGCGGCGCCGTTAAGGATATGTTCCGGCAGCCGGAAAAACTGCTGGAGACTCTGGAATATATCACCGAGCAAAGCACGGCATCGGCCGTCAGTATGGCTAATATGTCCCTAAGTCCGTTAGTATTTATCCCCATGCACAAGGGCGCTGACGCCTTCATGTCCGTCCCGCAATTCGAGAAGTTCTATTGGCCGACCTTCCGCAAGCTCCTGCTGGGGCTGGTCAACGAGGGCTGCGTGCCGATGATGGTCATCGACGGCAGTTATAATGAAGCCCGCCTGCACATTATTAAGAACCTGCCCCGGGCTTCGGTGGTGTGGACCATGGAAAAGACGGACATGTTTAAAGCCAAGGAAATCCTGGGCGATTCCGCCTGCATCGCCGGGAATGTTACCGCGGCCCAGTTGTATACCCAGACACCCCAGGCTATCAAGAAGTACTGTCGTAAGCTTATCGAAGTCTGCGGCAAAGGCGGAGGATATATACTGTCGCTTGGCTCCGGCATAGACAAGTGTGACCCCGCGAACCTGCAAGCCATAATAGAAGCCGCCAGGGAATACGGCGTCTACAAATAGACTAATCCCACCGGTAACATTCCTGCGAGACTCTCACCGGGGGGCGGTGGTAATTCTTTGGGAAAAAGGACTACATTCGGGAGGTGAATTATGGCAAAAGAATGGGCAGACATGACATGGGAAGAAAAACGCGAGGAACGGTTCAAGCAATGGCTTTCACCCGGTATCAAGTTCGACAGCCCGGAAGCCGAAAGGCTTTATAAAGAGCGCGTCACCCGGTTTACCAAAGCCATCAAGCTGGAGAAGCCGGACCGCGTGCCGGTGGCGATACCGGTGCAGTATCTCCCCGCCGTTTATGCGGGTTATGACCTCGGGACAGTCATGAACGATTACGGCAAGTTGAAGGAAGCCTGGCTGAAATTCCTGAATGATTTTGATGCGGACTCCTTTCTCCCTCCCAGCCTGGTCTTTCCGGCTAAAGTGCTGGAGATGATAGATTATAAAATACAGAAGTGGCCCGGGCACGGCCTCCCCGACGATGCCCCTTCGCACCAGTTCGTCGAGGGGGAATACATGC
>CAZCZJ010000131.1:0-3911 GCA_964503235.1 uncultured Dehalococcoidaceae bacterium
AATTCAGTTTCTTGGTTAAAAAATTCACCTCTTTAAACCCCGCCCATTCAAACATACCTATGAAATTACCCGGCCCGCCGGCGACGAAAATCATAATGGTATCAGGGTCCTCGATAAGACGTATCGGGTCCTCGGGATTTATCGGCATATTTTTAGGTACTTTTCCCGGAACACCGTCCCGACTGACCGAGGTATATCTCAGGTAGTGGAGGTAGCGATAGTAGGGGACGGTCGCATTTTCGGATATAAAGGCTTTAATTTCTTTCTTACCCCACCCTTCCTTGGCGAGGATTTTGGCAAATGATGGTATGATGAGAAAACTGGAGAGCCACTCCGTACTCCGTGCGGGCTTGACATTATATATTGCGGTACTCAGGATTGCCTTGGCATCCGTCCCATAGGAAAACATGTGGTTGATACTGTTACAGAACATCAGGGTGGCAGCACTGTCTTCTTTTTTAAAACCATGCTCGACATGCAACGGTTCCCAGGGACTTTCTTCTTCGTTCTCGGCAATAACCATGGTGTACTTACCCGGATTGCCGATAACACCCATGTCCTCTATCCCCGGCCTAGCCCCGCCGATATTTTTTATGATGAGTTGCATGGCACGCCCGATGGTGGCGTTAGCTATATTTCCGGGACTAAGAGCGCCGGAGCCGCTGTTGATATTAAGGTCGTGACGCACCGGACCGTTGATAATCCAGAACGGCGCCCAGGACCCGGTGCTGACCTGCCATGTACCAAAGGCGGAGCGCGGGTCCAGAATGGCCTCAACCCCCGCAATCAGCAGCGGCATGGTAGTAGGTAGAGCCCCGGCCATAACGGCGTTGATGGCTATCTTTTCTATAGTGGCCTTGCCAGACCGGGGTATAATCTTCCCTACCATGTGGTCGGGCGGTAAGTCCGTACCGGTGAGCATCTCGGCAACTACTTCTTCGGTAGGGGGTATCACGGGCAATCCATCGGTCCATCCCCTCTGGTAAAAGAAGCGGTTAACTTCTTCTAGGTTACCTTTGAAAATGATTTTCGAGGGTTTTTCTACCTCGACTACTCTGGGAGACTTCTCTTCTCCGGTTAAGGGTATAGTTAGCGCCGCGATGATATCATCCATCGCAGCGCTGACACCGGCGTCGATTTCTTCCATAATGCTGGATTCGCAGGGGACGGACTCAGGGACAATCCTTACCCCCGGCATTCCTTGGGAGGATGACGCCGACATGGCATCCATGGCAAAATCATTGTTGACCAGTGTTACCGTCGGGGTTGTCAACTTCTCTATCGAAACAGCATCGTACACAAGGTACTTGGTGCATGACCCTCAATCGCCGACGGCGGTAATGATAGCATCTGAATTCTCTACCCATTTTTCAAATGCGGCCTTGCCTTCTGTCTCTACCTGGGGAACGCTTATCTTAAGAGCCTCATACCAACTTGTCTCGACAGTCGGGTATCTTTCCTTCAACTTCTTTTCTACCACAGCCAGTATCGGCCCCGCCGCTGGTTTGCGATTTGAAAGAAGACCTATCTTCTTACCAGCTAAGCTGGCTACACGCGGCGAAATACCCTTTAGAGGTACCGGGTCTACATCCGCCCAGGGGCTGAGAACTTCATACTGCTCATTCGACTGGCTATTATTCATTTAAAGCTGCCTCCTCTCGCGGCTTAGACAACACAAAATTCTTTCTTAATCCAGTTGACAAATGTATGCTAAATTAGTATATTAATGTAGGATACGATAATCGCATATAATATACTACCTCACTTACTGTTTGTCAAGTCAATTATTAAAGTGCTATTGTATAAAAAAATTTATGAGTGTGTTTGGCAAAAAGGATTTATATGCAGGGAAATATCAATTATAACAGGGAGGTAAATATGCGCGATACTCGTAAATCTGACGGGGATTTTATTATCTGGGCATTATTGAACCAAGCCAAAGATACTTTATTCAAGGTCAGGGGAAATGAATTGAACCAATACGGCATATCGGCAACGGAATCACAAGTCCTGTTCACCATCAATGACCTCGGAGGCAGGACAACCCCAGCGGCGATATCGCGGCGGGTATACCGGGAGCACAATACGGTTACCGCTCTCCTGGGCCGGATGGAGAAGAAAGGGCTGATATCGAAAGTAAGAGACCAGGAGAGGAAAAACATCTGGAGAATTGACATGACGGAGAAGGGCAAAGGTGTTTTACGCCAGTCGGCCAAGATGGAATCGATACATATGGTAATTTCTATCCTTTCGGATGATGAGCTGAAACAGCTAGAAACTTACTTAAGGAAAATACGGGACAATGCACTTAAACAACTGACCAAAGAAGAAGTAATCTCGTTCCCATAAATTGTCTGACTAATATCAATATATATGAGGTAATTATGCAATTTTAGAAAGGGGAAAGGTATGCAAAACTACAAAATGTGGATAGATGGTAAGCCGGTCGATGCTTTATCGGGAAAGACCTATACGGCTGTCAATCCGGCTACGGAAGAAGAGATAGCCAATGTCCCTCTGGGTGATAAGGCAGATGCCGAAAGAGCAGTAGAAGCCGCCTATAAAGCCCTGCCGAACTGGCTGGAAAAGTCACGGGCTGAGCGCTCCCAGATAATGATTCAAATTGCGGTGGCTCTCCGGGAAAATGCCGAAGAGCTTATCAATCTGGAAATCATCGACCACGGTACGCCCGCGGGAATTGCCAGGGGTATGTATCCGCAGGGTGCTCACGGGTTTGAATGGGGGGCGCAGGTCAGCGGAGAGATGACGGGTGACGTTATCCCGTCCGATGCCAATTCACTCATGTATATCAGACGTGAACCGGTGGGAGTCAGCGCTCTTATCACACCCTGGAACTTTCCACTGTTGATGGTCCTTACCAAACTGGCTACATCTCTCGCTATGGGCAATACCTGTATCGTTAAACCTCCGAGCATAAACTCGCTGTCTGCCCTTAAGGTTGGCGAGATATTAGCAAAACTGGACATACCTCCGGGTGTTATCAACTTCGTTACCGGATCCGGTAGTACGGTTGGGGAAGCACTTGTTACCGACCCTAGGGTTGGTTTAGTAGCCTTCACCGGAAGCTGTGAAACGGGGAAGAGAATCATGGAACTTGCCAGCCGGACCGTAAAACGGCTGCAACTGGAACTCGGCGGTAAAAATCCCGTAATCGTTCTGGAAGACGCCGATTTGGACGGAGCCGTAGGCAGGGGCGTGGGTTCGCAATGCTTCAATACCGGCCAGGTATGCGCTTCACCGGGCAGGTTTTATGTACATGAAAAGCTGTACGATGAATTTGTCGAGAAGTTCATGGCTGGGGCCAAAAAAGTCGTGGTTGGTAATCCCACTGACCCGAAGACCTCCATGGGTCCGGTGGTTAGCGCCGAACACCGCGATAAAGTAGAGAGGCATATACAGTCGGGCATTGAGGAAGGGGCTAAGCTGGTTCTCGGTGGAGAAAGACCCACCGAACCACCGCTGGATAAAGGCTACTATGTTATGCCGACCGTTTTCACTAACGTGAAGCAAAATATGAAGATAGCCAGAGAAGAAATTTTCGGTCCGGTAGCCTGCATCATGGAACCGTTCTCTTCGGAGGATGAAGTTATCGATTTAGCCAACGATAATACCTTCGGGCTGTGCGCCACGGTCTGGACCAAAGACAGGGCTAAAGCAATCAGATTCGCCAACGAGTTGCAGGCGGGCGTCATCTTTGTAAACGGCAGCTCCGGCGCCGGAACGGAATTTCCATGGGGCGGCTTTAAAGAGAGCGGAATCGGCAAGGAGGGCTCAAAATACGGCCTGCAGGACTACAGTCAGGTTAAAGTAGTCGCTCTGGATATTTCGCAATAAACAGCATTGGAACTCCAGGTTGAGAAGCATGCCAAATGCTAGGGTAAAAAAATGAC
>CAZCZJ010000132.1:0-3907 GCA_964503235.1 uncultured Dehalococcoidaceae bacterium
TATGCGGAAAAGATAAGGAAATATACATTCAAAACGACTCTGTTCGCATCTGGTTGTTAGGTAGTTACCTCACCCCATACCCCTCCCCCAGTAGTTATCTTTTCCCACCCACCGCCCTTTATCATCCGCGGTTTGTCCGTTAAGAATATCCCCACCCCTCAAGAGGGAGTAGCCGCCGAAGAGGCCCGTTTTTTATAACCTGGGGCGTTTAAGAGGGGTGAAGCCCTTCTTTTTCTATCTTCCCCCTCTCAAACAAGTTGAATAATGCCGTTTTAGTAAGTATCCGTTTGAGAGGGGGATAAGAGGGGGGAGAGGGGGAGAACATCCGGAATCAATCAAAACCAAGCGGAACCTGTAATAACGCCGTTTGACTATCCCATAAAGTGGTGGTAGATTAAAACCTGGAAGCTCCTGAAAACCTATCATGTTAATCCTCAAGGCTGTAGCCGCATGAACGTAGGCGTATGTAAAATCACTCTGCGCATCCCCGAGAACATGTCTCTCAAAGGCAAGCGGCAGGTTCTCAAGTCTATAACCAGCCGCGTTCGTAATAAGTTTAACGTTGCGGTGGCTGAAGTCGATAATAATGATGTCTGGCAGATGGCTACCGTCGGTATCTGCTATATCAGTAATAACAAGCGCCTCTCCAACCAGGTCATTTCCCGGGTGGTGAATTTCATCGAGGCCAGCCGATTTGAGATAGAAATACTCGATTATGAAATTGAAATTATTGATGTTTAAAGGTGTTAACCGGTATGGATAATACCGCCTTCCTCGACCATCTCCGCTCGCAGCCGGGGTATGACGGTCAGATTGTTCATATCGAGAATATCGGCGCCCGCGAGGCCGCCTACGCCGAACTGGATGAGCCTCTGGAACCGGATTTACAAAGTTGCCTCGATGAGCACGGGCTGTCATCTCTTTATACGCACCAGGCTCAGGCTGTCAATGCCATCCGACGTGGTAAAAACGTCATCGTGGCTACTTCCAGCGCCAGTGGCAAGACCCTCTGCTATAATATCGCCGTCATGCAGGCGATGCTTACCGAACCGGGAACCCGCGCCCTTTACCTTTTCCCAACAAAAGCCCTGGCGCAGGACCAGTTGCGTAACCTGTACGAGCTGTTTTACCCCGGTCTCATGCCGGTGGATAGCCTGGCTACTTTTGATGGCGATACGCCGCGTTCGGAACGGGCTGATATCCGGAGAAAAGGAAGGATTGTCCTGACCAATCCTGACATGCTGCACGTCGGTATCCTGCCCAATCACCCGGCCTGGTCGGGATTTCTGCGTCATCTCAAGTACGTCGTCCTTGATGAAGCCCATATCTATCGCGGCGTGTTCGGCTCGCATGTAGCCTGCGTGATGCGTCGCCTGCGTCGTTTGTGCAGTATGTACGGCTCGAACCCGCAGTTTATCTGCTGCACGGCGACCATCGCAAATCCCGGAGAGCATGCCGCTCAACTGACCGGCTCGCCCTGCGAGGTTATCGATAATGACGGCTCGCCGCGCGGTCGTAAGGACTTTATTTTCTGGAACCCCCCGCTTATCGACGAGAAGAAAAGCGCCCGACGGTCCACTCATTTCGAGGTTACCGGTATCTTCACCGAGCTGGTCAGTCAGGGCACCCGCACGCTGACGTTCACTCTGACCCGTCGTCTCACCGAGCTTATCTATATCTACGCTAAAAAACGCCTGTCTGAAGTAAGTTACAGCCTTACCAAATTAATAAAACCATACCGGGCCGGTTATCTGCCGGAAGACCGCCGTAAAATAGAACGGGAGCTCTTCGGGGGAAAGCTTCTGGGTGTGGTGGCTACCAACGCTCTGGAGCTGGGTATAGACAGCGGTGGACTGGAAGCCACCGTCCTCGACGGCTATCCGGGCAGTATTGCCAGTACCTGGCAGCAGGCCGGTCGCAGCGGTCGCGGCAAGGGAGAGTCTTTGAGCTTTCTGGTGGCTTTGAATAATCCCCTCGACCAGTATTTCATGCGCCATCCGGAAGCTTTTTTCCAGAAGGATTTCGAGCATGTCCTTACCAACCCGGAAAATCCCTATATCCTCCGGGAGCACCTGCTCTGCGCTGCCTGGGAAAGGCCCCTCGACGACGCTGACGAAGAGATTTTCGGCGATTCTATGGCGGAGGAAAGGGACGTGCTGGGAGAGGAAAGGCGACTGCGACGGCGACGTCAGAAATGGTATCTGTCGCCTTCGGTGGTTTACCCCGCCCAGTCCATCAACATCCGCTCTTCCTCGGGAGAAGTGTACGCCGTCGTCGATGTCACCACCGGCTCATTGATGGAAACGGTGGAAAGCAGCGTCGCCTTTTTCCAGATTCACCCCGGGGCTATCTACCTGCACCAGGGGGAATCTTACCTGATAACCAGACTCGACCTTACCGGCAAGGTTGCCTACGCCGAGCCGAACGCGGGAAATTATTACACGGCAACCAAAGAGCTCCACGACCTGCACATCATTAAGGAAAGGGAAAGCATCAGGGCAGGCCCGGTGGATGTAACGGTAGGGGATGTCGAAGTGACCGTGAATGTGGTGGGATTTAAGAAAATGAGACAGTTCACCGAGGAGGTCATCGGTGAGGAACCGCTGGACCTGCCACCCATAACCTTCCCCACCGTAGCGCTGTGGTTCGGCGTGCCTCCTCAATCTTTAGCCAATATCGCTGCGTCGGGACTGGACTTTGCCGGCGGGCTTCATGCCGTGGAGCATGCCGCTATCGGTATTTTGCCGTTGTTTGCGCTCTGCGACCGTAACGATATCGGCGGCGTTTCCACACCGCTCCACCCCGATACCGGCCGGGCGCAGGTGTTTATCTATGACGCCTATCCCGGGGGTATCGGCATCTCCGAGAAGGGTTATGAGATGATTGACGATTTATGGAGAGCTACGCTCAGAGTTATTGCCGAGTGTCCCTGTGAGGACGGCTGCCCGTCATGCGTACAGAGCCCCAAGTGCGGCAATAACAACAAGCCCCTCGATAAAGCCGCCGCTAAAATTATACTTGAGGGATTGGTAAAGGGGTAGGGAGTGATTGTTTTCCCCCTTTCCCCACCCCAACAAGAGTTATCTATTCCCACCCACTCCGCCCTCGTGCCATCCACGGAGTGACCGGTAGTTTCTCCCCACCCTATTTAGTTATCTTTTCTCACCCGACCGCCCTCGGCTTTTTAGAATCCCCCTTCATCCCCCTTTTTCAAAGGGGGACAATATTTTTTGCACAATAGTTCGTCTCCCTTTCGTAAAGGGAGATAGAGAGGGATTTTGGTTGGGGAGTGCGTAGCGAGAGGGGCGCCAGCCCCTCTCATATTATTTCCCCCTCTCCTGCGGAACGCCTCGTCAGGAGAGGGGGATCAAGGGGGTGAGGTTTTATATATTCTGTGAAGTCTACCAATCATCTTTGACCACGCTCAGGTAAGGCAAGTATAATTTTCATTAGAAACTTGCGTAATTATGAACAAAAACAAAAAGCCCACTATTGCTATAGACAGCCTCGGCTGTAAGCTGAACCAGGCGGAGATGGAGATTCTATCCCGTCAGCTTTCGGGTGCTGGGTTACGACTGGTCTACCCGTCGGAAGCGGCGGATATCTATATCCTTAATACCTGCACGGTCACTCACGTTGCCGACAGAAAGTCACGCCAGAAGCTCAGAGGATATCAACGGCTCAATCCTAAAGCCGCGGTAGTGGCGGTAGGCTGCTACGCCGAGCGGGCGCCCGATGAGCTTAAAGAACTAACGGGAATCGACCTTGTTATCGGCAACGATGACAAGTCAAATATTCTGCAGATTTTAGAAAACTCGGGCTATATTGGGAAAGGAGCGGAAACGCACTATACCAGCCTCTACGAAAACAGCCGCCGTACCCGCGCTTTCATCAAGGTGCAGGAAGG
>CAZCZJ010000133.1:0-3887 GCA_964503235.1 uncultured Dehalococcoidaceae bacterium
TGTCGGAGCCGATACCGTATAACAATATCCGGCAGGTTGTCTGATTTGGATTTTCACGAATCAGCGGTGCTTCGTGGTTATCCCAGTAGTCCCAGAAACCGGCCGCGCCTGTCAGCACTTCAGCACTTCCTCTGGCTCTAGCCATGGCAAAAAACCAGGGAGGTACGGTCATGACGAACAGACCTATCTCACATTTCCCGATTTCGTATATGGCGTTAATAGCAGCCTCTTTAGTGGGGAAGACAAAGTTATAGTACATAAACCTGTTTGACGGAAGAACGAGTGACGTCATGGGTGCGTCTCCCGTGGGTTCCAGTTTCTCGTCAACGAAAGGAAATACCCTGACGCCCATCTTGGTGCAAATCCCACGGGTCGTCGGGCTTTCCAGGTTGGCACTGGCCATGAGACCACGGAGGTCAGGCCCCGGTCCCTCTCCCCAGAAATAGTCATCCTGCAGGGCGCTTGAACCTATCCTCAACATTTCGCCGCCGGCCGTTACCCACTCGGTAGCCAGTACCCGTCGGTAGCCGCGGTCGCCGTAGCGGTAGGATATAGCTCCCTCACCGACATTGAGGGTATTAGCCAGCACGGAAACATTACCCCCGCACATGGGGACAAAGGTTACCAGTCCTCTTTTGAATAACTCACCTTGAAGAGCGGCGAAAGATACGCCGGGTTCAAGGGTGGCATAGAGGTTTTCTTCATCTATCTCGAGTTTTCTCATCCTTTTCAGGTCGATGAAGATAACACCTTCTCTGTCCAGTCCGGGTGGGGGATTGGTGGTGGTGGCGGAGAAGGGAATCATATACTTATTGCATATCTTGATTATCCCCTGCACCTCTTCAGCGGTTTCCGGCTGGATACTGCAGACCGGTCTTTTTATATCACCGCCGCCATGAACGCTGCCACCTACGTGGTCGGCCTCAAGAATTGCCGGGTCATCACTGAGCCACTCCGGCCCGACAACTGATTCTAATGCCTTATATACCTCTTTAGATAAAGCCATGATTAACTCCTTTTAAGCTAAATCGCTTTAAGTATTATTTCAGTAATATCGTAGACTGCCATATTTGCTTTCTTGGCTTTTACCGCCTTGGTGAGAAGCTGTTTGACATCAGGACTGGCGGTTACTATGGCGTCAGCGCCGGTTGCCTGTGCCTCTTCAATCCTCTCGCTGGCTGACCACATGGCGAAGTCAGGGAACGCCATTTCGGTACCACCGCAACTGCCAGCGCACCAGGTATTGCTCCTGTTCCTCTCCATTTCGACAAGCTCTATACCTGAAATACCTTTAAGGATATTCCTGGGTGCGTCATAAATGCCCCTCTCACCGCGCCGCCATACCTTTCCTATCGGGATAACGCGTACATAGTTGGGCACCCATTCCTGCCAGGGCTCGCTGAGGCGTCCCAGGTTACACGGGTCATGGTAGGTTACCTTCATATTGACGTTCTTCTTGAACTCCAGCTTGCCGTCCTGCATCAACTGGTCGAGGTACTCCGTTATATGAAGAGGAGTGTACGGCATATCCTCCGTCGACTTGCCGAGAAGCCTGGGGAAGTCTACCTTGAGGCTTTTATAAACCTCGGCACTGCTGGTTATGACCGTCTTGGCGCCCGAATCCTCGATAGCTTTGACATTGTGCTCAGCCAGTTCGCGGGCGAGGTCTACCTGACCGGTAGCCATTACATAATTACCGGCGCACCACTCATCTGCCAACAGCATAAAGTCGGTTCCGGTGTGACCGAGAATCTTGGCCGTATTTTGAGCCAGCTCGGGCTGCTTGTAGGCCGAGTTACAGCCGACGAAATAGACGATGTCCGCTTTCTGGGCTGGCTTGATATTCCCCAGCCACTTCTGGCGGTTTTCGTGTGGCTCCCCGTATTCGTTATGGGTTTTACGGATATTGTCCGCCATGACCTTGTGCTCGGGCATGGGTCCCTTGCCCTGTTCAACGCACCGTATCCGCAGGTTTTCAATAACCTGGAGCACTTCAATATCCAGGTTGCGTTTGCAGCGGGCATCGCAGGCACCGCAAAGGGTGCACTGGTATAATGCCTCCATGAGTTTGGGGGTAAATTCCAGCGACCCGTCTAACTCGGCTAAAGCCGAATGCAGCAGGCCATGGGGAGAGAAAAGGTTAAAGGCGTACCTTGAGTCTATGGGACACTGCCGGGAAAATCTTAAGCTTTTGACCCAGTTAAGGTCTATAAACTTGCAGAATGTACACCTCACGCACATCTTAGCTTGGCGTGTATACTCTTCAACTGATAACATGGCTTCCTCCTCGGATTATTTTCATTTTAGAAGCATAGCCTCCCTGGTGACATAATATTATTGGGGTCCATCAACTTCTTGACTTTCTTTAGTTCGGAAGTAAAGCTGGCCGCTCGCTGGTAAACTATATCGGTAATGGGACCGTACGGCCTGGAGTAAAAGGCGCCCATATCCAGCGCGGTTTTAGACGCCTCGGCATACAGTTTCGTAACCATTTTTACCTCTTCGGCATTAGCGGGGTCATAATAGAAGTTGCACTCGAAGTGGCAGGCACCGCCGTAAATCACCGGCTGAACATAGCATCCCAGGTCGGCGGCAGGGTAACCATGTTT
The DNA here is from genome assembly GCA_964503235.1 of uncultured Dehalococcoidaceae bacterium. Lineage (GTDB taxonomy): Bacteria > Chloroflexota > Dehalococcoidia > Dehalococcoidales > RBG-16-60-22 > W425. The sequence goes on from CAZCZJ010000133.1 coordinate 2,610, forward strand.
GACGGCTACTTTACCGATTGCCTCGTAGAAAGCCTGTGCTTTACCCATTACCGTATGGAAGAAGAGGTCCTGGCAACCGCCCTTGTAAGCCAGCTTCCAGTAGGTTCTGTCTCCGGGCCAGGCACTACGGAGCATGTCCACTATATCCTTTTCTACGCCGGGCGCAGCGGATAATGAAGTGGGCAGGTTTTTGATAGATAGCTCTTTGGCTACCTCTTTCAAGGCATCTTCCTCATATTCTATCTTTTCCTCAGGGAACCTTACGCCGCCACCCAGTACCAGAATCAATGTCCACGGCGGTAGTTTCTCTCTCAGGGTATTGAAATCTCCGGGCCATTGCTTGGCCAGGATGGCCGCCAGGTCGACGTTATTCAGTATGAGACACTCTTCGCCTATCATGCGGCGTTGAATCTTGGATACAGCGACCACAGCATCCTTAACGTTATTAAACGGAATGAAATAGGTCTTGTTTACCTTCGGGCGGTACTCAATTTTAAACTGTCCCCAGGTTACTACTCCCAGTGTCCCCTGGGCGCCCTGTAACATCCTTGTCCACATCATATTACCCGGGCCCGACGGATTGACGCCGTCGGCAAAGCTCTTATCCGGGAATCCGGGGACAGCTGCCGAACCGGTCTTGAATATCTCGCCTTCAGGCAGAACCACCTCTACGGTAACCAGGGCATCAGTATACTCGAACTTCGGGATGACCGCAGGGTCTCTCTCGAGATGGCTAATCAGTGCCGACTTCTGGTGGTGGGGCAGTAGGGGGGATATGGCCATCATGTCATGCTTGGCCAGTTCCGGCTGCAACTGCTCCCAGGTTACGCCGGCTTCAACCCTTGCCATTCTGTTTCGAGTATCAATGTTAAGAATCTTATTCAGCCCGCTTAAATCCAATACTATACCACCTTGAACCGGAATGGTATCCCCGTTGAAATGGATACCCGAACTACAGGGTACCACCGGTAGTTTGTTTTTGTTGGCCAGTATTACGATTTTTTGAATTTCATCCGCGTTCTTTGGTTTTACTACATAACTGGGCATACCTGGTGCACTTAAACTGTAATCTTTAGAATACGGCTTGAGTTTTTCGGCATCATCAGAAACATTTTCCGCTCCAACAATCCCTGCTAACTCTTCTTTTATCGCCATTACATGCCTACCTCCTTTTTTAGTTGCACGTTTCACAATCTACAATAAGATAAAATGGGTCAATAAGTCAATTTTTTTTAATTAAGTTAGAAATTGAGTGCCTGGTTAGCTTTGAAAGATAGA
>CAZCZJ010000134.1:0-3839 GCA_964503235.1 uncultured Dehalococcoidaceae bacterium
AAACGCTACGGCGCTATCCCGAAAATCCTGGGGATAGCCCGCGATACCGAAGAAGAACTGGTAAGCAAGCTGCATCAGGTAGATGACGCCGATATGCTGCTGAGTACGGGCGGTGTCTCTATGGGCGATTATGATATGGTCAAGGATATCCTTGCCAGAGACGGTGAGATGGTGTTCTGGAAGGTCAGGGTCAAGCCGGGAAAACCGCTGGCTTTCGGCATGATAAAGACAACCGGTAAGAATAATCAGGTTAAAATAATCCCTCATCTCGGGCTGCCGGGAAATGCGGTCAGCTGCATGGTCAGCTTCGAACTTTTCGTGCGGCCGGCCCTGCTTAAGATGATGGGGAAAACACTGGTTACTAAACCCACCGTACAAGCCATCATCGAAGACAATGTTAAAAACAACGCCGGACGGCGCCTTTACGACCGGGCGATTACGGAAAGGCGCAACGGCAAATACTACGCCCGCCTTACCGGACCGCAGGGTTCGGGGATACTGAGCTCCATGGGCCTGGCCAACAGCCTGGTGATTATCCCCGAAGACCGCAAAGAGGTTAGAAAAGGTGAGGTCGTCCAGGCGTTAATGCTCGATTGGAATGAGGAAGTAAGCCTTCAGAATTAGCTGGTGGCGAGAAAGTTTACATGCGAACTATAATATCAATCGTAGGCAAATCGGGCTCCGGCAAGACAACCTTGCTGGAAGGACTTATCGCCGAACTAAAATCGCGCGGCCTCAAGGTCGCTATCGTCAAACACTCACACCATGCCTCGGATATCGATACAGCCGACAAAGATACCTGGCGGTTCACCAAAGCCGGCAGCGAGTTGTCCGCCCTTAATTCACTGGACCACCTGGCGATATACCGGCGTATGGACGAGTATTTTGACCCGCAGGAAATATCCGATTTTGTCCTCTGGGATTATGACCTTATCCTGACCGAAGGTTTTAAGAGCAGCGACTTTCCCAAAATAGAAGTGCACCTCCGCGAACAGGGCGAAGGATTGATAACCGAACCCGAACAACTGCTGGCAGTAGTTACCGATGAACCGCTGGAAATAGATGTGCCCCAGTTCTCGCGGAACGATTTATCGAAGATAGCCGACCTTATCGAGACGATATTACTTTCACAAAAAGATGCGAACGAACTTGATTTGATAGTAAACGGCACCCGTGTACCGATAAGCCAGGAGTTTAACAATCTACTCACGCATACCCTTCTCGCTATGGTACCGGGTCCGCAAAATATTGGAGATATTAAAAACCTGCACATTTCTCTCAGGAGGAGATTTTGATATTCGAAGCCTCAGATTTTAGTTTTAAGGTACCGGCCATGGTATCGCGGGCAAGGCGCGTTTTAATTAAACCCAGCGCCTCCTATCCCCTCCCTTACCCGGTCACTACCAGTCCCGATATGCTCGCGGCGATAATAGCCAGTATCCGGCGTGTCAGCGATGCCGACATATTATTATTGGAAGGCACCCCCGGTGGTGTGCCGACACGTCCTATCTATCAAGCCCTGGGGTATGATTTCCCCCGCGTACTGACGCTGGACGTTAAGGACTGTATCTTCGTTGAAGTTGATAATCCCTTACCCAAACCATTCGCCGTACCGACATTCTGGGTACCCAACGTAATACTCTCCAGCGACTATCTGATAACCGTCTCACCCCTGAAGACATTTAACGGCACGGGTAGTTTCAGTATCATGAACCTGCTTTCACTCCTGCCGAGCAGTAAATATCACGATGATGAATCAGCTGGCTGGGAAAACCTGTATAGCCTGGGAATAGATAAGGTACTGGCTGACCTCTACTTTACTCTGCCCTTTGACCTGGGAATCGTTGAAGCCACCAAGAAATTCACCGTTAAGGAAGAACCGAATGAAGGTGATGTAGAAGAATACGATAAAGTCTTCATCGGCGAACCGTATGAAGTAGACCGGGAGGTAGCCGATACGCTGGGAATAAAAGTCAGCTATCTCGATATGATAAAGACAGCCAAGGTAGAACTGGAAGTCTAATCGATACGTATATGTATGAACGATTCAGTTAACAAAGAAGGAAAAACCACCGAGCCCCCACCAACACGATGGGCTATTTCTCTGGAATGGTTTCATGACAACAACCGCTCGGCTACGATGTTGATTTCAGAGCATTTATGTCCCAATTGTGCCAGCAAGTTAAGTCCGGGAAAAAAAGAGTCCTCACCCGAAGAATTAATATCGAGAATTCAAAAATGCTGTTCCAATACTCCCGAATTCATCAGCCATCGGTTACCTGTCATGGAAAGTGTATTCCGCCTGTTCTTGGGCAATGGCAATCAGGCGATGGGACTGGATGAAGTAGGCCAGCAGTTAAGCCAGTTACGTGGCGGGGATTCCTACCGCACTTCCTCTGAAGCTCTACTACGTCTACTTAAAAGCGACCGGTATTACGGATTACAGGAAGTAACCTCGAAATAGCCAACAATATTAAGCAATATTAAATCCGGAATATCTACCCGTGTACTCCGACCATCTGGTATCTACTTTTACCACTCTGGCAGAAGGCGGCCCTTCTTTGAGAAGGCTAACGAGTTTCTCCAGGTCCTGCCGGCTACCCTCTCCCTTTACTTCAACGGAGCCGTCGACTATGTTTTGCACGTATCCCGTAAGCCCCAGTTTCCGGGCACAGCCGACGACATAGGAGCGAAAGAAAACACCCTGGACGCGCCCGTAAACAAAGGCATGAAATGAAGCCAGCTCAGTACTCACTGTCTGCTCCCGGCATCTCCGGTTTATCGGCAGTTACTCTACCTCTTCTTCCTTCTTTTTCTTGCCACCCTTACCGATAACCTCGACAGTCGGCGGCGTTGTCAGGATATCTACCGGGGGTATTTTCTTAGCATCTTTCTTGGTCTTCTTTGTCTCTCTATGGCGGTAATCTCCTCGTCTTGCCATAACAACACCCCTGTTTTTTTAATTATTGTCAGCTTAAGTTTAGCAGAGAGAACTCAAGCCGTAAAGACCTTTTTATAGAGTTTCCAGTGCCAAACGGGCGGCTTCGGTCTCGGCTTCCTTTTTACTTTTCCCCGTACCTTTGCCGAGAACGGTCTCATCTACCAATACCTCAACCATAAAAGTTTTATCATGGTCCGGTCCTTTCTCGGAGACCAGTCGATACCCGGGCGCCGTTTGATATCTCGACTGTATTGTTTCCTGTAACCTGGATTTATAGTCAACTATAGTGTCTTTCCTGTTAATCCGTTTCATCTCCTTGTCCAGTATCCGCATGATGAAATCCCTGGTTACGTTTTCTCCCTGGTCAAGATAAACCGCGGCGATAACAGCTTCCAGAGCTCCCGCTAGATTAGCTTTTTTTTGTCGCCCCCCGCTGGACTCTTCTCCCCTGCCCAGATAGAGGAAATCGCCGAGTCTGATACCCTTTGCCACCCGGGCTAACGTATCACGACTTACCAGCGCGGCGCGGAGCTTGGTCATCTCACCTTCATCAGCATCAGGATGGTCTTTATATAGCTTCTCGGCAACGAAAAAACCCAGAACGGCATCACCCAGGAACTCCAGCTTCTCGTTGTGACCTAAAGTATAGCCGGGGTTTTCATTGATATAAGAGCTATGAACCAGCGCTTGCTCCAGCAGGGAAATATTATGAAAATTAACGCCTATTATTTCCTGGAATTCCTTCACATCAGCCACGATTATTCCCTTTTTGATATTAACAATAGACCGTTCGCCATAGTGTGTCAAATAGGGGACAATTATTGTCTCGGCAACAGCTTCATGCTATAATTTACCCGTGATTGGGGAGTCGTCTAGTGGTAGGACAGCGGACTCTGGA
>CAZCZJ010000135.1:0-3561 GCA_964503235.1 uncultured Dehalococcoidaceae bacterium
CCGATTATGATAAGAAGATAGAGGGGTATATCTACATCAAAAGCCCACAGGATAAAGAAAAGCAGCGCCAGCACGGCGATATCATCTATTAATGCTACCAGGACAATAAGCCAGGCTTTCATACCGGGAGACTCGCCTTTCTTGCTCATTTCAATCCATCCATACACGTACAGAGCCTGTATACTAAATGATAAGTCGTTTACAGGCTAAATCAAGGGTAAAGCTCCGCTTGCCCGTATTCAGGTAACATAATGCGGAAGTCATTATTTCTGCTGCTTTTGTATTTTAGACCAGGTATCCCGTAGCGATACTACCCGATTGAATACCAATTTTCCCGGTGAAGAATCGGGGTCAACGCAGAAATACCCCAGCCTTTCGAATTGGTACCTACTCCCGGGTGGGGCATCGGCAAGAATAGGTTCAACCCGGCACGATGTCAATATCTCAAGGGAATTCGGGTTCAAATAATTCTTGAAATCAGTGCCTTCTTCCACATCCATAGGGTCTTTCTTGTTGAACAGGTGATCGTACAAACGTACTTCAGCTTCGAGCGCATGCTCAGCCGAAACCCAGTGCAACGTTGATTTGACCCTGCGTCCATCCGGGGCATCACCACCCCGTGTGGCCGGATCATAAGTGCAGTGAACCTCAACTATCTCTCCGGTCTGTTCATCTTTTACTACATCCACGCAGGTAATAAAGTAGGCGTACCTCAGCCTCACCTCACGTCCCGGCGCCAAGCGGTAATACTTTGGCGGGGGATCCTCCTTGAAATCCTCCTGCTCTATATACAGAACGCGTGAAAAAGGCACCTTTCGTGTCCCTGCGGCGGGGTCCTCGGGGTTATTCACCGCATCGAATTCTTCCCCCTGGCCTTCCGGGTAGTTATCAATTACCAGGCGCAGGGGACGTAGTACACCCATAACACGCTGGGCTCGTCTGTTTAAATCCTCCCGGAGGCAGTGCTCCAGAAAGGCAACATCGACGGTGCTATTGGCCTTGGCCACGCCGGTACGCTCGGAGAAAAGCCTGATAGCTTCCGGCGTGTAGCCGCGCCGACGCAGGCCTGACAGGGTCGGCAGGCGCGGATCGTCCCAGCCGCTCACTCGTCCTGTCTCCACCAATGGCCGGAGTACGCGTTTGCTCATCACGGTGTAGCTTAAATTAAGCCTGGCGAACTCTATCTGCTGGGGTCGGTAGACGCCCAGCGCGTCGAGAAACCAGTCATAAAGCGGCCGGTGGTCTTCGAACTCGAAACTGCAGAGCGAATGAGTAATCCCCTCGATGGAATCCTCGAGACCGTGCGCCCAGTCATACATCGGGTAGATGCACCAATCATCGCCGGTGCGGGGGTGGGTGGCGTAGAGGATGCGGTACATCACCGGGTCCCTCAGGTTCATGTTGGGAGAGGCCATGTCAATCTTCGCCCTGAGAACACGTGAGCCTTCCGGGAATTCCCCGGCCCGCATGCGTTTGAACAGGTCGAGATTCTCTTCCACCGACCGGTCACGGTACGGGCTCGGTTTACCCGGCTCGGTCAGCGTGCCACGGTAGTTCCTGATTTCCTCGGCGCTAAGGTCGTCGACGTAAGCCTTGCCGGACTCGATGAGCTGTACGGCGTAGTCGTACATCGGCTCGAAGTAGTCCGAGGCAAAATACAGTCGGTCTCCCCAGTCGTATCCCAGCCAGCGTATGTCGTGTATGATAGCGTCGATATACTTCTGCTCTTCCTTGGTGGGATCGGTGTCGTCGAACCGCAGGTTGCAGAGACCATCGAACTCCTCGGCGATGCTGAAACTGATCCAGATGGCTTTAGCATGCCCTATGTGCAGGTAGCCGTTGGGCTCCGGCGGAAACCGGGTATGCACCCGCCCGCCGTACTTGTTAGTCAGAAGGTCCTGGCGGACAATATCCCGGATGAAATCACTTGGTGCTTTTGAATCGGCTGTAGTCATATAGTCCCTTTGTTATCTTCCTTTCTGTTACAAAATCTCAGTTATTACCCAGCTTGGTTATCGCAACCTTTATCCTTTTCAAACATCTTTCTTTACCCAGCACTGCCATCGTCTCAAAGAGGGGTGGGGTGGCATTACGACCGGTGGTAGCTATCCGAAGCAGGCTAAAAAGCGGCCCCGTCTTGAGCTCTAAATCACCGGCAAGATGCCGAAGCGTATCTTCCAGCAAATCATGGTTAAAGCTCTCCAGTGAGGATAGTCTTTCTTCAGCGGATTTCAATGCCGCTAATGTGGCTTCCGGCGTCATCTTCTTGCCTACTAACATCGAAACTTCATATTCCGGCGTATCTATAAAGAAGAAGTCGGCATAGGTGGCCGCTTCTTCCAGCGTATTTATCCGCTCCCGGATGAGCGGCATCATTTGCCGGACATAGTCCGTATCCAGCGGTCGCTTTACATCTTTCGGCAATCCCTTCTCCAGGAATGGAAGAGCTCTCTGCGTTAAATCATCAATACTCAGATTACGTATATAGACACCGTTCATCCATTCGAGTTTATCCCGGTTGAAGACAGCGCCCGTCTTGCCGATTCTATCGATAGAGAAGTTATCGATAAGCTGCTGGCGGGTCATAATCTCTGTCTTATCGTCCAGCGACCAACCGATTAAAGCGATGAAGTTGAACATCGTCTCCGGCAGATAGCCCTTCTCGCGGAATTCCAGTATAGACACATCTCCGTGGCGTTTACTGAGCTTGGCGCGGTCGGGGCCGACAATCAGGGGATGGTGGATGTACTGCGGCGCCGCATAACCGAGAGCCTCGTACATCAGCAGGTGCCTGGGAGTGCTGGAAATCCACTCCTCGCCGCGGATGACGTGGCTGATGCTCATGGCATGGTCGTCGACGACATTAGCCAGGTGATAGGTCGGGTAGCCGTCGGACTTGAGCATAACGAAGTCGTCGAGGGTGCTGTTCTCGAAGACGACCTCGCCGTAGATAAGGTCGGTGAAGCGTGTCTGCCCTTCGAGAGGGACTTTGAAGCGTACCACGGGGATGATACCTTCGGCTTCCTTTTGCTTCCGCTCCTGAGGAGTCAATTCGCGGCAGTGACGGTCGTAGCCGGACTGCTGACGGGCTGCCTGCTGCTTACGCATGTCTTCGAGTCGCTCGGGAGAGCAGTAGCAGTAGTAGGCGTCGCCCTGAGTCACGAGTCGCCCGGCGGCTTCTTTATAGAGGTGGAGTCGCTGCGACTGATAGTAGGGACCGTAGTCGCCACCGACGCCGGGGCCTTCATCCCAGTCGAGACCGAGCCACTTCAAGCCTTCCATGATGTACTCGACGGCACCCTCGACCTTGCGGGTGAGGTCGGTATCCTCGATGCGGAGGACGAAGGTGCCGCCGTAATGGCGCGCCATGAGGTAGTCAAAGATAGCCGTGCGGATACCGCCGACATGGGGCCGACCGGTGGGACTGGGAGCGAAACGAACTCTGACAGGCTCAGGCATGGTAAACCTTTCCGATGGATTGATACTACCCATTCTACCACCAAAGCTGGCAAGATACCAAGAAGGGCGAAAATTACAGAAGGAAACAAAGCGAGGCTGGAC
>CAZCZJ010000136.1:0-3422 GCA_964503235.1 uncultured Dehalococcoidaceae bacterium
AAAGGAAGGGGGCTAGGGGGATGGATTTATACTCTCCTCAAACAGGCGAATAACGTAACGAGAGGGGGCATTAGCTGCTCATAAAAAATATCACCCCTCTCCATATAAGAAGAGGGGGATACTTGAAGTGCGGTTGGGAAATCTCTAATTTACTTCCTCTCGATGATAATCGCCATGCCCTGGCCGCCGCCGATGCACAGCGTCGCCAGACCCAAATGAAGGTCACGTCGGTTCATCTCGTATGCCAGCGTAACGATAATCCTAGCACCTGTGCAGCCGATAGGATGTCCTAGCGATATACCGCCGCCATGCAGGTTGGTCCTACTCATGTCAAAGCCGAGCTCCCTGACGCAGCCAAGTGACTGGGAGGCGAAAGCCTCGTTGAGCTCTATGTAATCGATATCCTTTAGCGTCAGGCCGGCCAGCTTGAGGACTTTCTTCGTAGCCGGAACCACACCCAGGCCCATGTAGGCCGGATCGACGCCCCCGGTGGCGTAAGCCCGGATAGTAGCCATGGGTTGCAGCCCCAGACTTTTAGCCTTTTCAGCGTACATTACCACCAGGGCAGCGGCGGCATCGGTAATAGCCGACGCGTTGCCGGCGGTAACGGCACCATCGGATTTGAACACAGCAGGCAGCTTACCCAGCAGCTCCATCGAAGTCTCGCGGGGGTGCTCATCGGTATCGAATAACTTGGTCTCCCTTTTCACCTTAACCTCGACCGGCACAATCTCTTCCTTGAAGATACCGTCTCTGGTAGCCGCCAGGGCTCGATTGTTGCTTTCCAGAGAAAACGCGTCCTGCTCTTCCCGGCTGATGCCGTATTTCTCGGCGATATTCTCCGAGGTCACACCCATGTGATAGTTATAAAAACCCTCCCAGAGACCGTCGTGCACCATACCGTCGATGAGCTCGGTATTGAACATCCTGGCGCCCCAGCGCATTTTGGGGGCGTAGTAGGGGACGGCGCTCATGTTTTCCATGCCTCCCGCCACGACAACCTCGGCATCTCCGACTTTGATGGACTGTGCGGCCAGGGCGACCGCCTTCATACCGGAAGCGCATACCTTATTGACCGTAAAGGCATTTACCTCCTTGGGGACTCCCGCATAGATTGATGACTGTCGCGCCGGGTTCTGCCCCTGGCCCGCCTGGATGACGTTCCCCATGATTACTTCATCTATGTTTACTTCCTGCGAAGAGCCATCCCAGTCGGCGTATTTCTTCTCCAGTTCAATTACGCCCGCGTCTTTTAACGAGTCCGGCGCGTAACCGGCATCGACTCTGGGTTTCAGATTAGCCCTCTTTATTGCTTCCTTGATAACGATGCTTCCCAGCTTAACCGCCGACACGTCCTGCAACGCGCCACCGTAGTTTCCGATTGCTGTTCTCACACCGCTTACAATTACTGCTTCGCTCATAAATAAGTCTCCTTTTGATGTATTACCGTGCTTACACTTTAAAAAGTAAATAAATTAGCCCCACCGCTTATCTCGATAGCCTCGCCGGTGATATAACTCGATTCATCCGAAGCCAGGAAAACAACCGTATTGCTGAGTTCCTGCGGGTCGCCCGGTCGTCGCAGGGCCACTTTTTTAACAATGCGTTCCTGGAATTCCGGTGCTATCTCATTCCAGGCGCCGGCGCCGAAGACACCCAGAACCAGGGCGTTGCAGGTTACTCCTTTGCGGGCTCCCTCGAGGGCAGCCGTCTTGGTAAGGCCGATAAGTCCAGCCTTCGTTGCTGCGTAGCTGCACTGTCCGGCGCCACCCATCGTCCCGGCGATAGATGATATGTTGATAATACGGCCCCATCCCCGCTCTATCATCCCCGGCAGACAGCACTTGATGGTATTAAACGGACCGGTAAGGTTGACACCCAAATCTTTAGCCCAGTCCTGTATTTTCATCTTGGCGATGGTAACCGCGCGAACGATGCCGAAAGCAGCGTTATTGACGAGGATATCAATCGGGCCTAACGCTTTCTCTATTTTTTTTACGGTAGCTTCTACTTCATCACTGTTGGCAACATCCACGGCTACCGCCAGCGCCTTTCTCCCCATTGCCCGGATTTCTTCGGCTATCATTTCCGCTCTATCCAGATGACAGTGAGCGACAACCGCCACGTCGCATCCCGCCCTGGCTAAAGAAAGACAATGTACGCTTCCCAAACCACCGGAACCACCGGTTACCATGGCTACTTTCCCTTCTAAAATCATATTCACCCCCATTCGCTTTCAGGATGTTATTTATATTAACTACCTGGCGTTGATTCCTATTTTAGTTATATTCGTAAAATCCTTTTCCTGTTTTCCGTCCCAGCCGACCGGCTGAGACCATGTTCTTGAGAAGTGGCGGAGCTACATATTGACTATCTTTGAGTTCTTCATAGATACCGTTGGCGATATACAGCAGCGTGTCCAGACCGATAAGGTCGGCCAGAGCCAGCGGGCCCATGGGGTAATTTAATCCCCGGGTCATACCGGTGTCAATATCTTCTCTGGTAGCGATACCGGACTCGAGCAGGTTGATGGCATTTAGAATCTGTGGTGTCATCAGGCGGTTGACGATAAATCCGGGGGAATCCTGAACAATTACCACCGACTTATCCAGAGACTCGCCGAATTCCTTACTTAACTTAACTGTCTCCTCACTGGTGGCAGCGGTTTTGATTAATTCCAGTAGTTTCATTACGGGTACCGGATTGAAGAAGTGTAGGCCCAGAACTCTGTCCGGACGTTGTGTAGCTTCCCCAATCTCGGTAACGGAAAGACAGGAGGTGTTGGTTGCCAGAATAGTATGTTGTGGACAGATACTATCAATCTCGTGAAAAATACCTTTCTTGAGATTCATATCCTCAATGGCTGCTTCGAGGACTATATCACATTCGTGAAAATCACCCATACTGGTTGTACCCTTGATACGACCGAGGATATCGTCTTTCTCCTTTTGGGTAATTCTCTCTCTTTGCACGCCCCTGCTCAAATACGTATCAATTGAAGATAATCCCTTATTCAGAAACTCATCATTAATTTCGGAGACTGTTACCTGGTATCCCGCCTGTGAACAGACCTGGGTGATACCGCTGCCCATCTGCCCGCAGCCGATTACTCCAACCTTCTCTATCATAGATGTTTTTCTTCTTACCCGTTCCGGAACTATGTATTTGATGACTCTTTGTTGGATTGAATTGCCGCTTCAATTTTAACAGAAGCATGGTGAAATCGTCAAAAAAGGAAAAGAAAAGACAGTAAAAAAATACTACCGTTATGATGTTGCATATATAACGATGGTGTGTTATAATTCCTGACGGCAAGTGAATATCTCTCCGAGCCTTATCTCCTACGGGCTAATGCTTATGGAGACAGGCCGGTAGGGTATCGCTGGAAACGGCAATGCCTTCCTTGTATGGAAAGGAGAGTT
>CAZCZJ010000137.1:0-877 GCA_964503235.1 uncultured Dehalococcoidaceae bacterium
GACGCTGATTTGCATTATTCTCGGGCTTAGCCACGGATGATGCGAGGGCGGCAGGGTGGGAAAAGATAAGAAACGAGGGGTGGGGCAAAACCATCAACCAAATGCAAAAAGAGCTAAAAACTGAGTGTGATAACAGCCTGCCATTAGTGGTATAATTACTCGTCTTATAGAATCTTAACAGGAGGGAAGATGAAAAAAGACTGGCATGAACTCATAAGTCAACCTGAATATGGCATTAAAACGGAAAAGGACATTTATGTGCCCATGCGTGATGGGGTAAGACTGGCGGTTAACGTCTACCGCCCCGATGCTGAGGGGAAGTTCCCCGCACTGCTGGCCCTATCACCCTACGGCAAGGAATTGCAGGAACTGCTGTTACCGCCGCAGCCGCTGGAAAATAGCATTATCTGGGATGGGGTTATCGAAGCCGGGGATACCAATGATATCGTTACGAGGGGCTATGTACATGTCATCGGGGACCTGAGAGGGACTGGCTACTCGGAGGGGGAATACCTCGGTTTGCACTCTAAGTATGAAGGAGAGGACGGTTACGACCTGGTAGAGTGGGTTGCCCGACAGCCCTGGTGCAATGGCAATGTCGGCATGGTAGGTTACTCATATTACGGAGAGATACAGCTGGCGGTGGCTATTCAGCAGCCGCCTCACTTGAAAGCAATTTTCCCTACGGGGGTTTGGGCAGACATGTACCGCGGGATGGCATATCAAGGAGGTGTGCTTTGTATGTTCATCTACGGGTTGTGGGACGGTCGCGGCGGAGCCAGCGGCTTCGCGACGAATAACGCGGTATCAGCCATGATGAAGGAACTGCCCAGGGAGGAGTTTGAGCGGAGGCGACAGGAATTGCTGGATAATCCGG
>CAZCZJ010000137.1:887-1271 GCA_964503235.1 uncultured Dehalococcoidaceae bacterium
GCTTCCCCAATCTCTATCACCTGGTGAAGTATCCCAAGAAGAACCCCATCTTTTTTGACCTCCTGATGAACCCCTATGATGGGCCATACTACTGGGAAAGGTCAGCCTATAACAAGCTTGACCGGATTCAGGTGCCGGTTTACTCGGTGGGCACCTGGGGGCACTTTTTCTCCACCCGGGGGCAGATTGGTTTATATGCTGGCGTAGATACATCGAAGAAGATGATAATGAAGCCCCGCGGCTTTCCCACCCGCCCGTGGCGGGAAGACTTCGATACCATCATCAGGTGGTACGACCACTGGCTGAAGGGAAATGATACCGGCATCATGGATGAGCCACCCATTAAGTACTATGTAACGGGTGAAAATCAGTGGCGCTATGCCG
>CAZCZJ010000137.1:1281-3317 GCA_964503235.1 uncultured Dehalococcoidaceae bacterium
GCCGAATGTGGAGCCGACCAGGTTCTATCTGCGCAGCTGGAGCGGTCTGTCCCCTGAGCCGGAGGTATATCAGGACCAGCCCGATTGCTTCGTGCAGCCGCCCCTTCACGTATCGGCCAAGAGAGAGTCAGTGTCCTACCTGAGTCCTCCGATGACAGAAGATATGGAGGTTATCGGGCCGGCCGCTTTCTATTTTTACGCTGCCATTGACCAGGACGACACCAACTGGATAGTAAAGATAACTGATGTTGATAAGTATGGCTCAGAACTGGAGCTGGGAACTAACTATCTGAAGGCATCGCACCGGGCTCTGGACACAGGCAGGTCCACGCCTTTACAGCCCTATCATCCGCACAGGACTTCAGAGCCGGTGGTGCCGGGTGAGATATATGAGTACGCCATAGAGCTTCTGCCATTTGCCCACGTGTTTCGAGAAGGGCATCGTATTAAATTGAGTGTCGGGAGCATGGAGTCGCCCCGAGACCCGGAAATGGTGATGCACTGGCATCCTCACCTTTGCAGCAGCCGGACAACCGTTCACAGGATTTACCGTGACAAAGGACGCCAGTCACACCTGCTGCTGCCTGTTATTCCCAGATGAAGCGTGACAGTGTTGATAAACGGGCGCTTTAAAGGTATGGCAGCGGGGTATTTACCGCTGCCAAGATATCGTCCCTCGCCTCTTACACACTTATCCGCATACCGTCATAGGCAAAGCGAATACCTGCGTGCTTGGCTTCCAGGAGACGGTAGTCGTCGTAGCTCCGGTTCCAGTATTCCTCCAGGTGGACAAAGACGACCTTCCCGGCTTGCAGGCGTGTGGCCAGCTCCAGGGTTTGCTCGAAGGTGTAGAGGGTCTTTCTGGAGATATGTTCCGCCGGGTATTTGAAGCCGTGTTTCAATCCTTCTTCGAATATGCCCGGCTGGATAATCAGAAGGTCGGCCTGTTGAACCTCATGCCGGTGCTCGGGAAAGGGCTTGATGTCACAGGGAGCATAGACCACCCGGTGCCCTGACTGTTCGAAGACGTAAACAAAGGCGAGCTGGGAGCCCCGGTCAACGGGGATGGCTGTTATGGCGATGTCGCCAATCCGGACTTTTTCCCGGAAGGGTTTGAGACGGAGAAAACCGCTTTCCCGGTAGAAATCAACGATAGGGCCATACTGAGAACTGAGCATCCTTATGCGTTCGACTAGCTGTTCCGGCAGCAGCAGACATACCTGTTTTTCCGGGTAGGCACGCCAGGTGCGGAAGTCCAGCGCTATCTGCTCTACCACCCGGAAGCCCTCCACATGGTCAGGGTCCAGATGGGAGAAAATAAGGTACTTGACATAACGAATGGAGGCACGATTGAGCAGTTCGATAATCTCTGCCGGGGTATCTATCAGCAGGTTGACGTCGTGAAGGAAAGCCGAAGGGCCGGCTCGCGCATACGGGACCCCTTTTCTTCTGGCTTCCCGGCAAATCCGGCACCGGCAGAGTGGTTTGGGGATGACCATGCACCCCCCGGAGCCCAGAATAGTCCATTTCATGGAATATATAAACTCCGGTCTTTAAGCGACCTTGCTGTGTCCCTTTTCTTCCTCTACCTCGCGTACATGCTTGAGGTCACCGTCCATGGTACCGCGAACCTTCTCCCTTTCTTCGGCGAAATCAAAGCCGGTCCAGATACCGATGGAGCCGAGCACCGAGTCCTGAGGGTGGAACTGGCGGAATATCTTGAAGTAGTAGGCTGCCTCCCGACTGTTAATCGTGGCCTGGGGGTTTTCGGCCTTGATGCGCTCGTACTCGTCCTCGCTTATCTCGCTCTCGGCCAGTTTTTCGCCAAGGTCCTCGCAGCCGGCCCCCTGGGTATACTGCACCTTGTAGCGCCAGAGTATATCGTCAGGCAGGTAATCCGTGTCCTGGAAAGCCATCCTCAGAATCCATTTCTCTATCTTGTCGCCCACCTTCTCGGACTCGCGTATCTTGAGTTCGGGGGGAATCTTCATGGAAAGGTCAACCATGGCCACGTCCAGGAAAGGCACCCTCAGCTC
>CAZCZJ010000138.1:0-3249 GCA_964503235.1 uncultured Dehalococcoidaceae bacterium
GCTATCGAATGGGCTTATCCGCGGGGCGGCTTCGGTGTTTGTTGGCGTTACGGTTAATACCATCAGCATGAAACAGGGAGGTATTTAGTGAATATAGCGGTATGCGTCAAGTCGGTACCCGATACCAGCATTGTGACGCTTGACCCGAATACCGGGCTTATTAACGATGACGACCTGGTCTACATAGTTAATCCTTACGACATGGTTGCCCTGGAGGAAGCCGTGCGGATAAAGGAGAGAGATGGGACCAGCCGGGTCACTCTGATATCTATGGCCCCTCCCTCGATAAAAAGGGTACTACATCAGTGCCTGGCTATGGGCGTCGATGAGGCAATGCTTCTCTGGGATAAAAGCTTCGAAAATTCCGATAGTTATGCTACCGGGGTCATACTGGCCAAAGCCATCGCCTCCGGTCAATACGACCTTGTCCTCTGCGGGCAGAAGGCCATCGATACCGAAGCCGGGCAGGTCGGCAGTGTTATCGCGGAAAGGCTCGATATCCCGTTAGCTTCAAGGGTCGTAAAAATAGATATTTCTCCCGAAAGCAAGAAAGCCGATATAGAAAGCAAGCTTGAGAAAGGGAACAGAGCCCGGATGGAGGTCTTTCTCCCGGCGCTGCTCACGGTAGAGCTTGACCTTAATGAGCCGCGATATGCCAGCCTGCCGTCTTTAATGGCCGGGCTTAGAAAAGATATCACGGAGTATAATCGGGAAACACTCGGACTCTCTTATGGGGAGGTCGGCTCCGAAGGGTCTAGAACCAGGACCACGGCCTTCGCTCTACCGAAGCCAAGACCTAAAAAGATTTTTACACCGGACTCCCACCTTTCTGCGGAAGAGCGGCTGCGCCTTGTCATCTCCGGCGGCGTCACCCAGAAGCAGAGCGATGTGCTTGAAGGTGACCGAGATAAGATAGCTTCAACCGTGGTTCATTTCCTCAGCGAGAAAAATTTCCTTCCGTCAACGGAAGAGTAGGCATGACTTATCCGGACTCGGTTTTCTATTTAGACGGCCACAGGATATCCTGCATAACCTTCAAGCCGTACCGTGCCATCTCCTCATCCCCCTCCCCCGGGACACGACCGCCGACCCCGATGGCGCCATACACCGTCTTCTCACCGGGCTTCACAATGGCCGTTGCTCCTCCCTGCGACAGAGCTACGTACTTGGCGTCAAAGTCAATAGATATTTTCCGGTCCATCTTGCTCATCATTTCAGCCAGATTTTTAGCGTCTCCCCTGAAGTGCGCTGCCGTATAAGCTTTTTTGATAGCCATGTAACCGCCGCTATCCAGATAGCCCTGAACTTCACCGGGAGCCTTGGGAACCGAGTCCATCTTGGCATAGCAGATAATATCGCCGTGTTCATCCACAATGGCAATAGCAATTGGCAAGCCACCCTGTCTCTTATTCTCAGCGACCATGGCTTCTATAGTTTTCAGAGATTCCTCCAGTCCAAGCACCTTCTTCTCATACATTTTCCTTACCTCCATAAATTTGGCTACACTCCGATTTTAAAAAGAAGTCCTTTTAGTTAAGCGAATTATACACCTCTTATCATATGTGAACAAGATCTTACCCTTTTATGAGATTATAACTGGTATCGTTTTCGGGGGGCAAGTCGCATCATCGTATCTAAACCCACCATAGACAATGACTATTATTGCAGGTGTATTTTTAGCATGGAGTCTTCGTAGTCTGTGAATCGCGTTAACAGTTTGAAAGAAGATGTTAAAAAACGTGAATCAGCTTTAAACAGAGAAATGTATTATTCTGGCAAACATTTTTTGAAGTTATCTCTATTTCTTGGTAAAATCCCCCGGGTTTGTAGTACACTCTAACTGTATTTAGGTTATGTGCGATTCGGACAAGTTGATAACAAAGTACGAGGTCGAGTTGATTGAGGATCATCACTCGTTCGGCAGCGGTCGCTATGGCGCACGAATAACGTTTCCAGATGATATCAGTGCTTCCTTCCCCTATCTGAACTCGGTTCTGGAAGATTCGCTTTACGACCACGAGAACAGCATTTTGATAGGTATTACCAACAAACGGCGATATGCCTTTCGTCCCCATGAAATACAGCTTGGTGCAGTTGCAGACATGTCTGATGCGGCATCGGCCGCTGATTTTGTTATTGAATTCGTTAACCGGACCTGGCGAGAACGCGATAGGATTACTCCCAGTTACCGGGAACGGGACCTACCACCTATATTTGATATCTTCAAGCTACTTCCCGGCGCCAATTGCCGAGAATGCGGGTACCCTACCTGTCTTGCCTGTGCCGCTGATATACGCAACGGAGTAATATCGATAGAGAAATGCCTGTTACTATTCAAACCGGAGTACGAACACAACCTTGAACAGATACGTGCTTTGTTATATTAGGAAAATTAAGATACCGGGGGTAAAGTATATGACTACTATGAGTGAATACAAGGAATATGGTACTTTTCTTGAAAACTCGATGTTGCTCAGGACTTCTCCACTCGCGATAAAGATGTTGACAAATGAAAGCGACATCCCTGAAGGGACTTTGAGGCCAAAGAAAGACAGGGGCTATCATCTTGCGCAGTGCCAAGCCTTTTCTCTATCGCGCCGCCAGGGAATAACAGTGGCCATGTTGAAAGAAGATAACTGGTGCTGGGGGTCATTATTCGCCTACGGCCTGATTGAACGAAGCATTGCCTATAACTACCGGGAATTACTGAATGATATTAAATATTTACCCATGCTGGAATACGGGAAATACATTGGAATCTTATCGGCCCCGTTGAAAACGGCCGAGTTTGAACCTGACATGGTCATGATATATTCCAATACCGCTCAGCTTAGAAACATGCTCCATGCGTTAAGCTTTATCAGTGAAGGACTCGTTGATTCGCCGTTTTACCCAATCGCTTCCTGCGCTTTCTCAGTAGTCCCGGCCCTTTCCGGTAAATACTGTGTCACCCTACCTGATCCTGGTGAATTCGGCCGGGCTCTCGCCGGGGAAGATGAAATCATCTTTTCCATACCGATAGAGAAAATTGAGAAACTGGTTTCTCAGTTAAAAGCGTTTGATCAAATGAAAATGGGATACAGATACCAATCTTTCCTGGAAATGAGACCTGATTTCCCGCGGCCAGACTTCTACAAACGACTATATCGGGAGTGTGGGCTTGATGCAGATGATACGCTTAAATGGCCAGAAGTATAAAATGCTTATTTTCTAAAACGGCAGAACCTCGTTATTAATGGTTAGAGGTTT
>CAZCZJ010000139.1:0-3175 GCA_964503235.1 uncultured Dehalococcoidaceae bacterium
CCCGTTATCGCGTTGCCGACGACCACGGTACTACCCGCTATCTCCTTTACCTGCGTCAGGGGCGTAATGACACCCCCGCTGCTCAACAGCTGCTGGTACATGAACGTCAAAGTATTGGTTTCCAATTCGGAGCCGGCGTAAAGGCAATGCGTGATCAGCTCAACCTTCTTGCCTTTATCCACGAGGAACATAGCCACTCCAAGCGCCTGCTCGTGCTGCTCGGCGGCTATTACCACCACATTTTCACCCACCTCCACATTGCCCTGCAAAACGTCTCGCACCCATACCACGTTATCGCTGTTGCCTCCCTTTACCATAGGCATGGTGGGCACCGAACCTGTGGCCACCACCACGGCGTCGGGGTTCTTTTCTCTGACCATTTCCGGTGTGACTTCCGTTTCCCGTATAACCTCCACGCCGAGAAGCTGCATCTGGTAGGTGTAATACCTGGGAACCTCGGCGAAGTCTTCTCTTTTCGGTATTCTGGCGGCTATGTTAAGCTGGCCTCCCAGTTCTTTTTCCTTTTCGTAGAGAGTAACCCGGTGCCCTCTCAAGGCGGCTACCCTGGCTATCTCCAGGCCGGAAGCCCCTCCCCCGATTACCATCACATTCTTTTTGATCGCAGCCGGGATTATTGTCTCCATTTCCTCTTCCCTGCCCGCTTCCGGGTTGATGGCGCAGGTGATGGGAGCCCGCCTCAAGAAGTTACCGGCACAGGACTGAATGCAGGCGATGCACTTGCGTATCTCACCGGCTCTGCCTTCCCGCGCCTTATTGGGCCATTCCGGGTCACAGATGAGGGCTCTGACCATGCCAATCAAGTCTGCCTGATTGTCTGCCAGTATTTGCTCGGCCTGGACCGGGTCGTTGATTCTTCCGTGGCATATTACCGGAAGACTGACTGCTTCCTTAACCCCGGCGGCCAGATACACGAAGCACCCCAGGGGGAAGTGCATGGGAGGAATGTGCCCGTTCATACCGGCGCTGATACTAAGGTAGTCCACCTGGCCGTCCGCCTCCATTTTAGCAGCGAGGACTTTAGCATCATCCAGTGTCGTACCGCCATTCATCAGCATATCGCCGACCAGCCTGAAGCCTACAACGAAATCGGGGCCGACGGCTTTCCTGACGGCATCGATGATTTCCGTTGACATTCTGAAGCGGTTCTCCAGGCTGCCGCCGTACTCATCGGTACGCCGGTTGTTGAGAGGTGACAGAAATGAAATGAGCAGCCCACCCGTGCCCATGTCACAGGTAATTTCAACACCGTCATACCCCGTCTCCCGCATCCGGCGGGCCGATTCGGCGTACGATGCTACGATTAGCTTTATTTCATCGATACTGATTTCGTGAGCAATGCTATTTCCTAAGGCATTAGGCAGCAGCCCCATTACGCCTCCCGATACGGATGCCGCGAATCCCGCTCCCGCGTCGTCGATAAAACCGGTTAACGAACCAAGGTGTGTCAGCTGGGCCACGACCCTGGCCCCGTTGTCATGTACCGCCCGGCTGACCATCTCAAAAGCGGGAATCGCCTTATCATCACAGGTGGCAACGTAACTGCGAGACGTACTCGAAGGCCATACCACGTTCTGCGGCGTGACAATCAGCCCGGCCCCTCCCCTGGCCCTGGCCGCCAGGTAGCGCGCCATCCTCTCATTGGGCGCTTCGCCTTCGCCGAAGAAAGCCGTACAATGAGCGGCACAGACAATCCTGTTACGCAGTGTTATATTACCAATCTTGATAGGCGAAAATAGATGTCTAAATTCCTGCTCGGTCATATTCATACTCCCTGTTTCAAACTGTGATTTTACCGACGGAGGCACCCCGGTTAACCTTTCCCGGGCGGTTACAATGCCCTGGCCGCAACATAGGCGTCGGCTATGGAATCAAGTAATTTACGCGGCGACAAAGCCTGCCCGACCAGGTGTAACTCCTTTACCTGTCCCTTCAGGGCATAATATAATGCATCGTTAGCTCTCTCATCGGTGCATATAACGACGGTATCAACCCCCTCGATTCGTCTCTCAGCATTGGTAATGACATGATAAACGGTAGCAGTCTTACCATTTACTTCTTTAAGACAGGTGAGAGGCGTTATCACCACCCCCCGGCTGAGCGCGTTAAAGTAAGCGGTCTCGAGTGTGTAAATATCTACTTCACCGCCGGCGAGGGCGGCGTCGGTTATCAGTTCCACCTTCTTGCCTCTCTCCGTTAAGAAATCAGCTACATCCAGTCCGTAGAGGTGGTGCTGGTAGTCAACTACCAGCACATTCTGCCCCACCTCTACCTCCTCCGCGAGAACCTTTTTCACGGCCACTACATTGCCATTATCAGACCCCGGTATTTCCGGCATAAAAGGCAACCCTCCCGTGGCGACGATGACGGCGTCAGGCTGCTGCTGGATAACCATCTCCGGGGTGACATTTATTCCCAGATGCACATCAACATTGAGTAATTTCATCTGGTATACAAGGTATCTCTTGGCCTCGGTAAAGTCCTGCCTGCCGGGAGCCTTGGCGGCAATATCCAGGTCCTTAGCCAGGACATCGTTCTTTTCATACAGGGATACTTCATGACCCCTTAATGCGGCTACCCTGGCGGCTTCGAGTCCGGCGGCTCCCCCACCGATTACCATCACGGTCTTCTTGTTTTCGGCGGTCCTGACAGGTCCATCGACTTCCCTGCCCGTCTCATAGTTGAGGGAGCAGGTAATGGGTAGCGCCATGAAACTGGGGCCGACACAACCCTCGTTGCAGGCGATACAGCGTCGTATTTCCTCCAATCTGCCCTCACGCGCCTTGTTAGGCATCTCGGGGTCGCACATCAAGGCCCTGGTCATGCCGATTATGTCTGCCTGATTATTGGTTAGAATGTTCTCCGCCAGTACCGGGTCATTAATCCTGCCGACGATGACTACCGGAAGGTCGACGACTTCCTTAATCCCGGCGGATATATAGGTAAAACAGCCCAGCGGGTAGTGCATGGAAGGCACGTGTCCAGCACCGACGGCATCGGCGCAGGCAAACAGGTAGTCCAGCTTACCCGTAGCTTCCAGAGACCTGGCAATCTCTTTCGCTTCGTCAAGGGTATTCCCGTGCTCCCTGGTCCACCAGACGCGTTCGACGAACTCATCCCCGTTAAATCTCACGCCCAGGGGCATATCCGGCCCGAT
>CAZCZJ010000140.1:0-3110 GCA_964503235.1 uncultured Dehalococcoidaceae bacterium
CGTCATTTTGTTAGATTCCACAATGAAACGGATGAAACTTTGGGGGGAAAGCCGGAAATGCCCTCCCCCCGAGCCATTCTTAATCAACTGGCTATTTCCTAAGTGTCAAGTACAGGCTCGCCGTTTGCGACCAGTCCGTGGAGACATAATCGCGGCTGCTCTCCAGATTACCGTTACGATATGTATCAGCGTGGTATTCCACCCGGGTAACGTGGCTCTGGACCTCGCTGCCGTGCAGTTCGAATCTTAGTTCAGACTGTTGGTCTGCGCCATTGTCATACCAGTTAAGTGGCATGTTGGTAAATTCCAGGTTGACAGTACTGTTAGATACCCAGTTACTGCCATAGTCCCGATTGCGATAGGAAAAGACTATGCTTTCCACGGTCGTGCCGTCAGCAGAGACGATGCCGTTAACCTCGTCAATACGTCCCCTGTCATCCGGGTTTAAGTGCAGCAAAGTTCCCGTGAAGGAAGTCCCTTCCCAGGTGATAATCATATTGTCTCCCCCCCATGCCCATGGGATATCCATGCCGTTGTTATTGGAAACCGTTGATTCTCCTTTACTTACCAACCAGTCCTGATAAATGTTGGTGCTGTTGAAGGTAAGATTAAAAACGCTAAAGTTATGTAACAGGTTAAGCAGGTCTTTTGATTCGGGCTGGATGTTAACCTCCGCCGTAGCCCGGTCGATAATCTCGCCGGTATCGTCATCAAAAAGGGCCAGACTCACGGTATAGCGCCCGGCCTCGGTGAACTGGTGGCTCACCTGGCTTGAGTTAGCTTCATCACCGGAGATGCCATCTCCGAAGTCCCATGAGTAGCGGGGGTGAGCCGGCAGGTTATCCGTGTGAGCCGTAAAGCTGATGGTATCACCCGGCTCGGCGCCCACCGCCGCCGGCTCGATAACGAGGTCGGCAGTGTAGATATCGATATAGACGAAATCAACGTATTTCCAGCCGTTATTAGCGGGTTTCCCGACAATCTCCACTCCCCACTGGTTGCGGCCGGGGGAGAGCGCATAACAGCCGTTGGCACCGGGGTTTAAGCGGACGCCGCTTTCCCAGACCCAGCAGGCAAGATTGGTACCTGGAACCTGGCTTTCTATCTTTACAAAGACTGACTCTTCATCGGTCTTGAAGCCCTCGGTGTAGTCAACAGTAGTGCCGTCGTCCTTCTGGATTTTGATATTGTAGCCGGGGAAACGGTCGCTGCCTATAGTACCGGACTCTAACTCCTGCCAGCGCTTCCCGATTTCATCCCACTTGATGAAGGTCGTCTTGGCCAGGTAGTCAATCTTGTCGTAGGCTTTCCCCTCTCCCCGCTGGATAGCCTCGAAATTATCACCGGAGTTGTAAGGGGTAAATTGCCCTCCGGTAAGTTCTATCTTACGGTCGGTGCGCCCGGGGTAGTTGGGATCGGCGATATAGAGCGTGTTACCCGCTACCCGGTAGACGACCATGGCGTGGATGCCGGAGCCAGCGCTCTGGCGGATCCTGACGTACTGCGGCTCTCCGGTGAGCAGGATGGAATAGGCGAAGGCACGGTAGGTAAGTTGACTACTCTCCGAGATATATTTCCCGGTTCTATAAAGCAATTGGTCCGTTTCCCCGTCTTCCTGTACTGTTGATGCGAGGCGGTAGCCCCAGGAATCATCCTGCCACAGGTCAGGGGTGGCCACGCCACCGTTATTATCATAGAGGTCGTAGAGGTGGGGCGCGCCGTTCTTGTATTCTTCGCAGTAATACCACATGGCAGCCAGGCTCTGCCCCCAGCAGTGCCCGCCGGGAGAGATATAGGAACCACGGTTAACGAACTGCCAGTCGTCAACGCCGGGGCGGAACCCGGAGTCAATATCCTGAGCCAAGACGTTCTCGTCAATGATGGTTACCAGTAAATCCGTGAAGTGGCGAGTGGCTACGGTAATGGATTCGTGGGTTTCGGATACCGGCGGCACCCCTTCCAGCTTGCCGGTAGCCTTATCGAAATAGAAGGCCATGGCGAAGCTGTCGTCGGGGATGTCCACCGGGATGGTGACGAGCATGACCTCATCGGCGTACTCCCCGCCGTTTTCCACCGTAATCATCGGGGTGATGGGGTTAAAGTTTTCGCCGAAGTCGTGGCCGGTAATCGGGGCGTAGGAAACATCGAACTTCTTGGACTCGCCGTAGGCATCCGGGGGGACTTCTATCTCAAACCCGTCCAGCGGGTCATCCGGCTTATCGATATCGACCGTACCTCCGGAGGCTTCGATCGTCTGGCTGCCCAAGTTGACCTCCTCGCCTAAATTAATAGTATGTTCCGGCTCCTGAGGTGCGATATCGTCGATGATATCTTCGACCAAAGAGGGTACCGTGTCCGTGAAAAAGGGGATGATGGTTGAGCATGAGGTGCTGGTGAAGCCGATAGCAAAAATAAGGGCAGTCACCAGGATAGGGAAAACGATTTTATTCTTCGGACCCACTAAACGCTCCTTCTTTATCTTATCTTGATGTCTGTATTATAATATTTAATAGTTGATTTCCCCAAATCTTGGAGGGCCGGAGCCGCGGGCTTCGGTCTTTCACGTAAGGAGTTAAGCACTATGACCGAAAAAATGCTGGGACTGATACCAGTGCTCAGGAAACCGAAATCTTTCGGCCGGTGGGATACCTACGCGCTTATTATCACCGACCAGCGTACTATCTTCGCGCAGATGACTGCCAATATGCTGAAGGAAGCCGCCGCCGAGGCGCAGCGGAAGGGTAAGGAGGAAGGCAAGGGGTTCTTCTCCCGCTGGGCCGACCAGCTCAAGGCCACGATGGCCTACTCCAACCGGTACTGGGACATACCGCCCGATGAGGCGCTTGGCGAAAACCCGGGCAACTTCGCCATCCCCAACCAGGAAATCAGGCAGATTAGGATAAAGCAGAAATCCCAGGCGAGCTGGGGGCAGGAAGTCGATCAGACCATTACCGAGATTAGAATCGAGTCCGTCGGCAAGAAAGAGACCTATAACGTCGATATGTATTCCCAGGATATGGTGAATATGCTCAAAGGTATCTTCGGGGACAGGGTGAAGACGTAGCGCCGTCTGAAAATTATTGCGGGATGTTAGTTAACACTCCATCGGA
>CAZCZJ010000141.1:0-3025 GCA_964503235.1 uncultured Dehalococcoidaceae bacterium
CCACTCTTTAGACTCTCAGTGTATGTCACCTAACTACGAAGTTCACCAGTTTGCCCGGTACATATACCACTTTCACCACTTCCCTGCCCTCAAGGTATGTCCGTGTTTTAGGTTGCTCGGCCGCTATTTCTTTAGCTGTGTCTTCTGAAATTGACGCTGGCACCTGTACCCTATCACGTATTTTACCGTTTACCTGAACGACCAGTGTTATCTCATCTTCTTTAGCCAGCTCTTCATCCCATTTCGGCCAGGCCTGGTTATGGATACTGTATTCCCGTCCTGTTTTCTGCCACAACTCTTCAGCAAGGTGAGGAGTCGAAGGTGCCAGTAGTAAAATCAAACCGGTGACAGATTCTTGCCAGACTTTCCGGGACACGTTACCGGATTCTTTAATTTTAGTCAGGTAATTGGTATATTCCATCAATGCCGCAACCATCGTATTAAAGCGGAGTTTTTCAATATCCCGGGTGACTTTCTTGATAGTCTGGTGCGTAAACCGGGTCAATTCGGTCTCCGCATTTTGCCCCGAAGCGGAACCAGCGGGCTTATATTCTTCGGTCACCAGGTTCCATACCCGGTTCAGCCAGCGGCTGACACCGCTGATACCGCTGTCATCCCATTCTCCGCCCTTCTCCCAGGGTCCGATAAACATCAAATAAACACGGAAGACATCGGCCCCCAGGTCAGCGATATATTCATCCGGATTGACGACATTTCCCCTGGATTTACTCATCTTCCGTTGACCGAAAATGATGTGTCCCTGGTTAAACAATCTTGTAAAAGGTTCACCAAAATCTATAATTCCCATGTCCCGAATAGCCTTGGTGAAGAAACGGACATATAGTAAATGCATCACGGCGTGTTCGGCGCCTCCGGTGTAGAAATCAACCGGCATCCATAGCTTCACTTTCTCAGGGTCGAAAGCCGCAATATCATAGTCAGGGCTAACATAACGCAGGAAATACCAGGAGGAGCAGACGAAGCTATCCATAGTATCGGTCTCCCGCTTGGCCGGTCCGCCACACCGGGGGCAGGTTGCATTAACAAATGCTTCGTTGTATTTCAGTGGCGATTCTCCGGTAGGTTTGAATTCCGCATCCTCCGGCAGCAACACCGGCATGTCTTCCTCCCTGAGAGGTACCTCGCCGCACTTTTCGCAGTAAACTATCGGAATCGGCGCTCCCCAGTAACGCTGGCGGGAGATAAGCCAGTCGCGGAGTCGATAGCTGACGGTGCGTTTACCCCATCCCTTTTCTTCCAGATATTCGGAGATTTTATCGATACCATCCTGACTGAGCAAGCCATCGAATCGACCCGAGTTTACCATGGTACCCGGCTCGATATAGGCTTCTTCCAGTTCCTGCCCCTGCCATTCCGGGGGAGAAATCACCACCGGAATCGGCAGGTCATACTTCCTGGCAAAGGCAAAATCACGTTCATCGTGAGCCGGTACGGCCATAACCGCCCCGGTGCCATAGCTCAATAATACATAGTCGGCAATCCAGATGGGCACTTTTGTTCCGTTCAGCCGGTTGATGCAGTAAGCTCCGGTAAAAACGCCGTCTTTTTCTTTCTCCGTCGATAGTCTTTCTATTTCACTTTGCCGTTTCGATTTGGCTACGTAAGCTTCCACCTCGGCTTTCTTATCGGGTGAGGTCAATTTTTCCACCAACGGATGCTCCGGGGCAAGCACCATGAAGGTTACACCAAAAACGGTATCGGGGCGGGTGGTGAAGACGCGTATCTCTTTTTCATCGACGCCGGGGTGTTCGAGCCCGAAGGAAATCTCGGTACCATAGCTCTTGCCAATCCAGTTTCGCTGCATTATCTTGATAGGTTCGGGCCAGTCGATACCATCGAATTCCAGTAGTTCGTCGGCGTATTTAGTAATACGGAAGAACCACTGCTCGAGGTCACGATGAATAACCGGTGTCTCACAGCGTTCACAGACCCCCTCCCCGACCACCTGTTCGTTGGCCAGCACCGTCTGGCATCTGGGACACCAGTTAACCGGAGCCTTGGCGCGGTAGGCCAGCCCAGCCTCATAGAGCTTGAGGAAAAACCACTGTGTCCACTTATAATAATCCGGCAGGCAGGTAATAATTTCCCGGTCCCAGTCGTAGACAGCCCCGATGGATTTTAACTGACGGCGCATATTGTCGATATTATGCATGGACCAGGTAAAGGGGTGGATGCCTTGCCTGATGGCGGCATTCTCGGCGGGCAGACCGAAAGCATCGAAGCCCATGGGGTGGAGGACGTTATAGCCGCTCATCCTCCGGAAACGCGCGTGGACATCGGACGGAACGTTGTTATACCAGTGGCCGATGTGGAGGTCACCTGAGGTATAAGGAAACATGGTAAGAGCGTAGTATTTGGGACGCGGGTCGTCATCGTGGACCTTATAAATTCCGTCCTCTTCCCACTTCTGCTGCCATTTCTTTTCAATATCAACAGGATTATACTTCTCTACCATGACTGCTCTCCATCTAAGAAAAAAGTTATATACATAGCCCCTGCGTATGTAAATTGTAGCAATAAAGATGGGGGTGCGCAAGAGAGGAAGGAATTATATCTACCTCACCCCCTTTGTCCCCCTCTCCTATCAAGGAGAGGGGGAGATATTTTTTAAGAGGGGCTGACGCCCCTCTTCGCAGGCTACTCCCTGCTGGGGGTGGGGATGATATTTCCGAGCAATCATGCAGATGATACAGGACGGCCGGGTGGAAATAGATATCTCCGTGGGGTGGCGGGGATAAACACTACATATTAACCGCCCGAAGTGATACAGGGCGGGCCCGGGTGGGAAAGAAAACGCTGAGGAAGGGTTCGGGGTGGGCGAAAAGCGTTCGGGAATTAAGGGCGGGGGAAACTAAAACCCTTGCGCTGTGCCACTGTTTGCCTTAGAATAGGAATACCCATGCCGAAGTGGCGGAATGGGTAGACGCGACAGTCTCAAAAACTGTTGAGGGGCAACCCTCGTGTCGGTTCGAGTCCGACCTTCGGCACTTTTAAAGAATGGTTT
>CAZCZJ010000142.1:0-2928 GCA_964503235.1 uncultured Dehalococcoidaceae bacterium
GGGACGGGAAAGACATCCGTCACCAGCCTTATCATACGCTACATTATTCATAACGGTTTGGGAAACATACTGGCTGTTGACGCCGACCCGAACTCCAATCTTGCCGAAGGCCTGGGGCTTGAGGTAAACCAGACGGTAGGCCGGATACTGAACCAGTTTCAGGGGGAGAAGCTGAACATTCCCCAGGGGATGACCAAGGAAGGCTACCTGGAATACCAGCTCAACCTGGCCATCACCGAAAGCAAGGGGCTGGACCTGGTGACGATGGGGAGGGGAGAAGGGCCGGAATGCTACTGCTATCCCAATGTGGTCATCCGCAAACTAATCGATGACTGGGCCAAGAACTACAGCTTCGTCGTCATGGATAATGAAGCGGGCATGGAGCATCTGAGCCGGCGCACGACCCAGAATATTGACGAACTGCTCCTTGTCTCCGACCACTCGGTCAAGGGCCTGCGCGCCGTAGCCCGCATCCGCGAGCTTGTTGCCGAACTGAAACTCATCGTTAAAAGGGAATCGGTAATAATTAATCTCGTTCCCGGAGCAATCGACCCGCTATTAAGTCAGGAAATGGAGAGAATGGGTATTAAAGCGGCGGCAACCATCCCGGCGGACGAAGAGGTAAAAAGGTACGACCTGGAACAGAAACCGCTTTTCGACCTGCCGGATACATCTAAAGCGGTAGTAGCGGTTAATGAATTAATGGACAAACTGCTTAGTAAAGCGAGTGTATCAATATAAAAGGTACAAGGATGAGAAAAATGGGTAAAATCTTCAAGATGATACTACTACCTCTATTGCTTGTATCAATACTGTCACTTACTATAGCCCTGGGATGTAACGGCGATAAAGCCGACCCTTCAGAGGAGTTCAGTCAACTGGAACTGGAGCAAATCCTGACGGATTCAATCAATATTGTAAATACGGCAGACTCATATCAAATGAATATAAACATGGAAATATTCATGGATATGAGTGGAGGCAGCGAAGAAGGCACCGTGGATATGGATATGGCTATAGAGGGCGCTTACGACCAGAAGAATATGGAGATGTACATGGCCCTAGAGATATACATGGCGATGGATACGGGTCTTGAAAAGGGCACGGAAGAAATGACCATGGATATGTATCTGGTCGACGATTATCTGTATATGAAAATGAGTATCCCCGAGATGGGTGAAGAGTGGATGAAAATGCCAGCCACCGAAGAAAACCTGGCAACCTGGGATATGAATATGGTCGACCAGCAGCTTGTAGTACTAGAATCTCCAGGGGAGGTAACTTTTCGCCGATACGAGAATTTCGACGGTGGAGAGTGTTACGTAATCGAACTCGTCCCTGATTTGGCTACATTGATGGAGTGGATAGGTGAACAAGGACTAGCCGACCTGGGAATCGGTTGGGAAGATGTGGGTGTAATTAGGGATATATTTGACGAACTGACTTATACCTGCTGGATAGATAAAGAAACGAAATATATGAAAAAGATGACCGCCTATATGCTGATGAAGATGTCCGGTGATGTCTTTGAAGATTTAACCGGTGAATCCGGGAGTTTAACCATGGATATGAATATAAGCATGGAGATGTATGATTTTAACAAATCGGTGAATATCAATCTCCCGGATGAAGCCCTGGATGCTATGGAGTTCGGGGATTTCGGTTTTTAATTATATAATTCTATAAAGTTCCTAATATTAAAATAGAAGGGGGTAGAGATGACAGCACAGTTGATTAAAGGCGCTGAGGTCGCGGCTCAAATCCGTGAGGAACTGAAAAAAGAAATAGCCGACCTGAAGGCCAAGCACAATATCGTACCCGGTCTGGTCACCGTACTCGTCGGTGCCGACCCCGCCTCTCAGGTATATGTCGGCGCTAAAGAAAAGACCTCTAAAGAGCTGGGGATATACTCGGAGAGATACGACCTCCCGGCAGATACTGCCCAGAAAGACCTCCTGGCTCTGATAGATAAGCTTAATAAAAACCCCAAAATTAATGGTATCCTCGTCCAGCTACCGCTGCCCAAGGGACTGAACGAGGAGGAAGTCCTTTATGCCATCGACCCCAAGAAGGACGTCGACGGCTTTCACCCGGTAAACGTGGGTAAGCTGATGATAGGTGAGCCGGACTACCTGCCCTGCACCCCGGCGGGCATCCAGCAACTACTAATCCGTTCCGGCACGCAAATCGAGGGCGCCGAGGTAGTAGTGGTCGGCAGGAGCAACATCGTCGGCAAACCAATCGCCAATATGCTGCTGCAGAAAGCCCCCGGTGCCAACGCCACCGTTACCGTCTGCCACACGCGTACGCGCGACATAGCCTTCCATACTAAGAGGGCTGATATCCTGATAGTGGCTGCCGGAAAGCCCAAAGCGGTCACCGGCGACATGGTTAAAGAAGGCGTTGTTGTCATCGATGTCGGCGTGAACGAGATAGGTAAGACAGCCGAGGGTAAGAGAATCCTGGCGGGTGATGTCGACTTCGAAACGGTGAGCCCGAAGGCAAAAGCCATTACGCCGGTTCCGGGAGGCGTCGGCCCGATGACAATAACCATGCTGATGATGAATACAGTCAAAGCTGCCAAAGTGGCAGCTGGCCTGACATAGTAAAGGAGGAGCCAAATATGGTGAAAAAAGCAGCACCGAAGAAACAAACCGGCCAGAGCAAGGCAGGAACCGTAAAGAAATCAACCAGTCCGGAAGCAAAATTCATCAAAAAGGACGCTCCTGGCCGTGGTAAGGTAGACGTACTGGCGGAGACCTATGATCCCGGCAAACCGGGCGGTGAAGATGAAGGCAGGTGGCGCCAGAAGCTCGAAAGCAGAGAAGATAAGCTGAAATACCTTCAAAACGGCGAGAGATACTGGTACAGCAACGACTGGTTTGGTAGTGAAAAAAGAAAGACACCAGCCTGATAAAAGGAGGATAA
>CAZCZJ010000143.1:0-2869 GCA_964503235.1 uncultured Dehalococcoidaceae bacterium
GCGGCATCGGCGGCCTGTCCCATAGTCAGCCTCGCCACCCCCCATAGGAGATAAAATTATAAGAAGAATTATGTACATTGACCCCTAATCTGCTATTATGCAGATAGAAAATATCTATTCCCGCCCACCGCCCTTTAGAGAGGTGTATTGAAATGAAAGGTATCGTCAAGTTCCATGCCCGGCCAAAGCTCCGCACGCCCAATATGCTGGCGGCCTGGCCCGGCATCGGTAATGTGGCTACGATAATCGTAAACTACCTGAAAAATGAGCTTCCCTTCAAGGACCTGGGCATCATCGAAGCCTCCCAGTTCTTCGACCCCATCGGCGTCTTGGTCAAGAACGATGTGGTGGAGTCACCCCAGTTCCCCCAGAGCCAGTTCTACTATTATAAAAACGAAGGCGACGGCTCCGACCTGATACTGTTCATCGGTGACGACCAACCCGCCACCAAGGGATACGACCTGGCCAACTGCGTACTGGATGTCGCCGAGAAATATCAGGTAAGGCGGATATACACCTGTGCCGCGGCCATGACCCGTATTCACCACACCGAACCACCCAAGGTCTGGGGCGTTGCCACCAGCCCTCTTATGACCAGGGATTTAAGGAAACACAACCTGGAACAGTCGAGTAATCTACAGATAGCCGGTCTGAACGGTCTGCTGCTGGGCGTCGCCAAAGAGAGGGACATCGACGGGGTCTGCCTGCTGGGCGAGGTTCCCGTTTACGCCAGCCGTATGCCGAATCCCATGGCGGCTCTGGCGGTAATGAAAGTATTGACGACGATGCTGGAAATCCATGTCGACCTTGCCGATTTAGCTAAAATGGCTATCGAAGCTGGCGAGAGAATAAAACAGGTAGCTGCCCAGGCCATGGAAGAATATATCGACTACTTTACCGAGCCTATCTGGGAGCGCGGTGACGAGGAGGATGAAGAAGAGGAAGACTGATAGTAGATGTTGAATCAGCATGATAAGGTCACGATGAAGCCGAAGAAAAATATCGCTCTTGCCGCGCTGAAAGCCAACAGGGGTAAATATATCTCCGGACGGAAAGTCAGGCTTCGCCAGAAGAAGCTTACCGATGTCCGTAACGATTATAACTGGCAGTCGGACCCCGAACTTGCCCGACTTGATGCCGCCCCGGTACTCAAGGCATCTTTTCCCGTCTATTTGATGGATTTTGTAGAAATAATCCACAAGCCCGAGCGCAACCGCTATCCCCTGGCTATTGAAACGCTGCAAGGCAAACACATCGGTAACTGCACCTGCTACGATATCGATGAGAGTAAAAACGAAGCCCAGGTAGGCATTATGATTGGCGACCGTGATTACTGGGACAAGGGTTACGGCGTCGATACTATCACCACCCTCGTCGACCATATCTTTTTATCAACCCTGCTCAACAGGGTTTATCTTAAAACCCTCGACTGGAATCTGAGAGCGCAAAAATGCTTCCGGAACTGCGGCTTCATCCGCTACGCCACGGTTACGCGTAACGGACATAATTTCCTGTTTATGGAAATAAAAAGGGAGCAGTGGCTAAAAAATCGTAAAAAAAGCTAAAGCAAGCAAAACGAAACCCCAGCTTAAAAACGGGCGTCCAAGAGGAGCGTAGCCCCTCTTCTAAAATCCTTCCCCCTCTCCTTGATAGGAGAGGGGGATACAGGTGGAGAGGTAGATAAAAATAAACTATCAGCCCATCGAATGGCTCGGCGACCGGGTCAGGATAATCGACCAGACACGCCTTCCCCGGGAAGAAATCTTTCTGGAAATAGACGATTACCATGACCTCGCCGCGGCTATTGCGGAACTCAAAATAAGAGGTGCCCCCGCCATAGGTATCGCCGGAGCCTACGCCGTCGCCCTGGGCGCCCTCAAGATTAAGTCCACAAGCCCGGAGGAATTCAGTAATTCATTAAACGGCATTATCGCTACCATCGCCGCTACCCGGCCCACCGCCCGCAACCTTTTCTTTGCCCTGGAACGCCTGAGACAAGCCGCTGCATCAGGCGTCACCGCCGAGAAAATCAAGAATGCCCTCATTGAAGAGGCGGTGAAGATACACGCTGAAGAAGCTGAAGCAACGGAAATAATCAGCCGTTCCGGGGCTGAATTAATCGAGGATGGTTGGACGATACTGACCCACTGTAACACGGGACCGCTGGCGACATCGGGCTACGGTACCGCCCTGGGTATTATTATCATGGCACAACAGCAGGGCAAGAATATCGAGGTCTTCGTCGACGAGACCCGTCCTTTATTACAGGGCGCGCGGCTGACCACCTGGGAACTTAAAAAAGCCAGCGTAAAGTCCACGCTGATTACAGACTCCATGGCCGGGTATTTTATAAATAGCGGCAAGATAAACTGCATTATCACCGGGGCTGACCGTATCGCTGCTAACGGCGATGCTGCCAACAAAATCGGCACCTATACGCTGGCCGTGCTGGCCCATGAGAACGGGATTCCGTTCTATATCGCCGCTCCGACCACCACTATCGACCCTGATATTAAGACCGGTAAGGAAATTCCCATTGAAGAACGGGGAGCGGAAGAGGTCACTCATATCAGGGAAGTTTCGATAGCACCCGAAGGTATTAGCGTCGCCAATCCCGCCTTCGATGTTACCCCCCACCGCTACATCACCGCCATCATCACCGAGAAGGGGATTATCAGGCCCCCCTACACCCGGGCGATTAGGGCGATTGTCTAACCCCCCAAAAAGAAAAACCCCCGCACCGGGGGCTCAGATATTTTTCAATTGTACATAAATTATACCATACATCACCGTTATCTGTCAAATTTTCATCTTGACGGTTTTATTTGCGTATGATTGAGAAGTGCTTACCTCACCCCTGACCCCTCTC
>CAZCZJ010000144.1:0-2864 GCA_964503235.1 uncultured Dehalococcoidaceae bacterium
GTCTTTTCCTGTCGCTCCCGTGAGGCATGGACCAGGTGGGTGCCTCCGATGGCGGCGTATATCAGGTCTTTGCCGGTTATTTTCGTGGCATGGTGCAGGGTATTGACAATCCCGTGGTGAGAGCAACCCAAAATTACCACCAGTCCAAAATCGGTATCGATAACCATGGCCTGGTCATCATCAAGGCTGTCCTGCTTCAGCTCCCCGTTCTCTTTGACCGTGAGGTATTTCTCTATTATTTCGTAGTCGTTGGTCATGGGAACAAAACCGGTGGTTATAATGTTTTCCGAGAGCTTTACGGGCTCCGGAGAAAGCTTGAAATCACCTCCCAGCGCCTCCAGAGCTTCCCGGGGGAATGGAATACCGACGTACCGTTCCGGGCCGCTCTCCATACAACCGTATTTACGCGCCCATACATCCGGGTGGGCATAGATATCTATCTTTTTCCTCATTCTCATCAGCACGTTGCGCAGGCCACCGGTATGGTCGTAGTGACCGTGGCTGAGGACGATACATTCGGCAGTGGTGAGGTCAACTCCCATCAGGTTAGCATTATAGATGGACGAGAACCCGCCCCCGGTATCGAACAGTATCTTCTTACCGTCAGCCTCGACGAACATGCTGAGACCCCACTCACCCAAACAGCCGCCACCTGCCGTGTTTTCACTCAAGGTAGTTATTTTTACTTCCATAATTCACTCCTTTCACCAGATTCCTATCAGGTTAATGCCGATTATCCCATCAATACAATCTATACAACTTATAATGGAGAAACAAGCAGTCGCAAAGCGACAATTGCCAGTCCTGCGGCCAGCAGGCGTACAATCAGGACGTCGGTAACCTTCTGTGACAGGCGGGCGCCGAACTGCGCCCCCACCACTGCCCCCGCCGAAAGTACCGCTACCCTGCCGATGTCATTGGTAAAAGTCCCATTGACCAGATGGGTACCGATGGCGGAAAAGGTGGTCATCGCCACGGTGAAATGAGAGGTTGCCGTGGCGATATGGGCGGGAAAACCGAGAACCTGTGTCAGCGCCGGTACGTGGATAATCCCCCCGCCGATGCCCAGTAACCCGGAAACCACCCCCACGAAAAAGGCAATCGTCATCCCCAGCGGCAGGTTAAAAGTGTAGTTGTGGATATTCCCCTGCCGGTCTGTAATATGCCGGTCAGTCTGCCATCTGAGCAGGAAGCCGCCATTGAGCTTCCTCGTCGGCCACACCAGCAGGTAGACCGAGATAACCAGCAGGATGGCCCCGAAAATATATTGAAAAATGCTCCGGCTCAGATAGCTGATAAGAAAAGCGCCGAGTATCGCTCCCGGTATAGCTGATATGGCAAAGAATAGCCCCGATCGGAAGTCGATACGTTTCAGACGACGGTAGGCTATCGAGCCCGACAAGGCGTTAAAAAAGGCTACGGTCAGCGTGATGCTGGTAATAGTCGCCGGAGTCTCATCGGGATAGAGGAAAAGCAGGATGGGCACCAATAAAAACCCACCCGCAACCCCGATCAGGGTACCGAAGGCGCCGATAAAAAGGCCGATAAAGGTCAGTAATAACCAGATAATAGGACTGTCCCCCTTACTTACCCAGCTGTTTCTTCACTGCATCGACCTTGCCGGTCATCGTCAGCGGTTTATCGCGGCGTTCGTCAATGCGAATGGTGGTGACCACTCTCTGAATCCCCGAGTTAAAAGCGGAATCGTGCATCTTCTTTGCCAGCGCCAGCAACTGTTCCAGGTCGCCCTCGATAATCGTATTCATGGCGGTAAGCTCGTATTTAATGCCCGGCTCGTTCTGTAATATCCTCACGGCACCGGCAACAAAACGACTGACCGAAGGTGTCGATGTTCCCACCGGCACAACACTGATATCGATGATAGCCATTTTACCTACCTCCCTGTAGTTATGTATTCGAATACGGGTATTGAAAGGATAATTATATACTTATGGATTAATCGATTTTATTCATGAGACGACGGTAATAAGAACCAGAGAGATAAAGAGCCGCCAGGGGATTATGCCCGAAAACCCTGTCCTTTACCGCCAGGACCGTTAAGGGAAGGTTACAATATTTAATAAATAGTGTATCATGCCCGATGCAAAGTCCGAGCATGATAGCCATGTCAGCCCCGGACTCGTTGATTATCATAGCCTGGGCAATCGGATTGCACATGGTCTCCCAATCTTCCGGTTCAGCGATTTTCTCCTCGGGTCTGATACCGAGGTTTTCCTTGGGAATGGCACCGGTCTTGCACTGCACGGAAACCACTTCGAATCCGTTATTTTCCAGAATGTCGGTCAGGATACGGGCTTCATTCGCCAGTCCCCCGCAGTGGGCAATGCCCAGCCTGTGATATTTACACTTTCTGGCGAATTGAATCAGCTCCTCAACACGCGGGAGCCTGGTTCTCACTCCGTCGGGCAGGCGTTCGTAGCACTCAGCTTCCTGTAGAGAAGCCAGCCTGGCAAACTCCTTTACTTCAGGTTTATCATATTCAGACATCGCTTTTGTGAAAACACCCGTCATGAGCTTCATCGGGCAGAAGGCAGGCGCTTTCTCCAGCGATGGAGCTTCAGCGTCAGCTTTCTGTCCCCGGTTCTCGCAGACCTTGGTTGGGCATTTGGCACACTGGGGGTAGTTCTTTTTCATCATGCAGCACCTCTTTTCCTATCCTGTGTTTTATTCTAGTTACTTGCTGGATAAAAGACAACACAGAACATAGCGGCTATACCTGATACTATCAGGGTGTATTGATGGTTTAAATCCAGTAATATGCCCTATTATTTATAGTATTTTGGGTTGTATAATGTAATAGGGGCTGATTTTAGGTACGTATAAACCATATATCTGTATTTTTA
>CAZCZJ010000145.1:0-2786 GCA_964503235.1 uncultured Dehalococcoidaceae bacterium
TACTCGGATTCAATATCCTCGAACCTCCGGCTGCCCCGCATGACATTATGTCCGGCATAATGAGAGGCGTAACCCCTGAATTTACGGTTGGCATGCTCTCCCATGATGAGGGTGGAATAATTATCGAGTTCATTCACATTATTACTCCTGTTCCCCGTGCTATCCGCAAGGATTCACGCTATGGCGATATCGGAGCTAACAAGATAACTATCGCCGTCTCCGATGTGAATGATTTATACCACGATCTTAAGGACAAGGTAGAATTATTTTCCGGTCCCAAGTCAGTCGAGCTCCCCAGATATGGGTCTTATAACTTTGTTTATTTCAGAGACCCTGAAGGTAATCTCATCGAGTTGGTCTCGGGAGCAAAGTTACCGGTCAATAATCAATTCGGCGGAGTACGCTGGGTAGGAATAAGCGTTACCGACCTTTCTTTATCAGAAAAGCCCGCGAACTGGGCATGGTATTTGGTATTGGTATTCTCTTCCTTCTCTCCCTGGGAACCAGTGCCATTATATCAATTTTGAGCGGAGTATTAAACCTGCCTGCAGCAGACCTGATAATAGTAAACATGGGTAGCCGACTGCTAGCATTCCTTCTTGTACTGGCTGTTTTCCTGCTTCTCTATAAACTCGTCCCGTTTACCAAAACATACTGGCATTATATTTGGCCGGGGGCGCTCCTGGCCGCGGTCCTCTTCGAAATCGCCAGGACTCTGTTTGTTTTCTATCTTGAAAACTTCGCTAATTACCAGCTTATTTATGGTTCTATCGCCTCTATCATTATCCTGCTTGTCTGGATATACTATTCGGCATTCATTATGGTTCTGGGAGCAGAATTTACTTTCCAATATAGTCGCATGCGTCACCCGGTGCCTATCGAGAGTAATACTGACCCCCCGTCTTAAATAGAGTCCAGTTGATTATGTAGGTTTCATACAAATTACATAAAACACAAGACTTTTGTTTCAGGGGGAGATAGGGTCTGCCCCGTCTCCAGTCTGATGATATTAACACTAGTATCACTGGTACTGGCGTTTTTTCATCTCGTGGGGCCCAACAAAAAAATAAATTAAGATATCTGAAGAATTGGGCGCAAGGCAAACTTAACACACTTCCATAATTGTTTAGCCTCACTACTATCCACAAAAGAATACAGGCTGATTAGAAAACATCCCACAAAAGGCAGCGTTAAGCTGTCTCTTTTATTTTATTGCGCTTCAGATGGAGTTTGGAAACACCGAACGAAATGGCCAGCACAGTTCCGCCCAGCAGGATGATAGTCGCTCCCGAAGGTAGTTTCAGCACATAAGAAAGCCACAGCCCGCCCAGGGTGAATAAGAAACCAAAGAGAACCGAAAGCAACATCATCGTTTTCATATTGTGGGTAAACTGGCGCGCCATTGCCGCCGGGAAGGTGAGCAGGGCGATAACCAGTATCATACCGACGACCCGGATGAGGACCACCACGGTCAGGGCAATCATGGCGAGCAGGAGGAGATAGAGCTTTTCAACCGGCATACCGATGGCGGTAGCGTATTCTTCATCAAAGGATAGAATAAGGTATTCCTTGTACAGGACGGCGACGATGCCAATGATGACGGCATCCAGCGCTAGCATCAGCAGAATGTCGCTCATGGGAACGGTCAGGATATTGCCGAAGAGATAGCTCATCAGGTCGGGAGCGTAGCCCGGCGTCAGGGCGATGAAAACCACCCCTAATGCCATACCCAATGCCCAGATGATACCGATAGCCGTGTCTGCCGGGAGCCGGCTCTTTCTGGTAATCCCACCGATGGCAAGGCCGGAAGCCAGTGAAAAGAATAGAGCGCCGATAATGGGGTTGATACCCAGGAAGTACCCCAAACCAATTCCGCCGAAGGAGGCATGAGCGATGCCGCCGCTGATGAACACTATCCTTTTCACCACCACGTAGACACCGACGATGCCACAGGCGACGGCCGCCAGCAGGCCGGCCATGAGGGCATTCCGCATGAACTCGTATTGCAGCGCTTCCAGCATCTTCAGTGCTCCTTTAAAACCCGGTGGGGCACTGTACCGTGGGCGATGAGTTGTACCGGGCATTTGTAGGTTGCTTCCAGTATTTCCGGCGTAATTTCTTTAGAGCCGTGATAATACAGTTGGCGGTTCAGGCAGGCAATCTTGTCTACATAGATGGATATGGCGCCGATATCATGGGAAACCATGACGATGGTCAGGCTCTTCTTTAGCTCCTCAAGCAGCTCGTAAAACTCGGTCTGCATGGTGGGGTCGATACTGGCGGTAGGCTCATCCAGGAGCAGCAGACCCGGCTCGGCGACCAGCGCCCGGGCGATGAAAACCCTTTGCTGCTGGCCTCCGGAAAGCCTGCCAATCTGCTTCCCACGATGTTCCAGCATTTCCACTCGTTCCAGGGCTTTCTCCGCCGCCGCTATATCCTGGCGGTTATAGCGGCGGAACAGGCCGGTTTTACCGTAGCGTCCCATCATCACCACGTCCCAGACACTGGCCGGGAAGTCACGGTCAAAGGCATAATACTGAGACACGTAACCTAGCCGGCTCCGCACCTGCTCGGGAGGCTTCCCGAAGACGGACACATAACCGGAGTCTGGCTTTACAAGCCCCAGGATTACCTTGAGGAGGGTACTCTTGCCGCCGCCGTTAGGGCCGATGATACCCAGGAAATCGTGCTGGAAGATAGAGAGGGTGACATCTTCCAGTACCGGTATATCCCCGTAGTTTACCCGGATATCTTTCAGCCTGACTATTTCAAGTTCATTCATATTC
>CAZCZJ010000146.1:0-2673 GCA_964503235.1 uncultured Dehalococcoidaceae bacterium
TAGCTTCTTCATTAGTAAACTTTGGCATCCAGTCAGCTTCAAGTACGTGGCTCTGCGTGACTTCAGTAACAATATATTTCCCATCCCATTTGGCCATTTGTTTACTCCTTCCTATTATTGCTGGTGTCCACCCGGGTCTGCTTCAGCAAGAGTGCCCGCACCGAGCATTATCGTCATTTCTATATTTGGTCTATCGAACCTTTTCCAGGTGAGTGGCCCATGCTTCACTCCCTTAGGCACAAAAAGAGCTGAGGTTTTATTAATAGTAATTGGTTGGCCGTCCATCATAATTTCCACTTCAGCTCCAAGATCCTCACGATTCTCTGGGTCAATGCCAAGATGTAAAACGATCTCATCATAATCGTGTACATGCTCATCAATATGTGTTTTGGGATCTGGCATAGCAGCTACCCAACCAATTTCAACGTATGTATTACTGCCGGGCACAAGGTCGTTACTTAACACTGTCATCGTTGGCAGACGGCCTTTAACTGGTACTTTGGGTACTAACTCATAAACAGGTTCTACCAAGTACTTTTCATAATTTTCCTTTGCCATTTTCTGATACCTCCTAGAAATATTTTCATTTGATTTAGATTATTTCTGGTTTAATATTA
The DNA here is from genome assembly GCA_964503235.1 of uncultured Dehalococcoidaceae bacterium. Lineage (GTDB taxonomy): Bacteria > Chloroflexota > Dehalococcoidia > Dehalococcoidales > RBG-16-60-22 > W425. Next base: position 618 of record CAZCZJ010000146.1, read on the forward strand.
TTCATAGCACCTTGCCGCTGACTTTGATACGCGTACCATTTCTCCACCTTCTATCAGCCGACATTCCCCTCATTCTGACACTTCTTCCGGTATTGGACAAGCCCCCAGTTCCTGTTACTTTACCAATTTACTATAGCAGAGGGCGCAAACACATATTGCTACGATTGTTGGTAAGGGAGCAAAAGGAAACACACCAACCTACCGAAAGGCTTGACCAATCAGGAGCCGCCTCCAGTATTAGCATAACGAACAAGCGGAGTTTCACAATCACACCGAGCTGACATAGGCCATCAGCAATCGCCTGATAGAGATATTCCACAGGATGTAAAAGCCAGACCACCAAGGCGTCAACCAACGCCCGACGAGCCGTTAGATTGGGAAGTCCTGCCCTTTAATCGTCCCGATATTTCTTACCCGTGCCGGAGGTAAAGTGGAACATAGGCTTATCTATTCTTCTGATGTTTATCGGTCCGTGCTCGACTCCCGCCGGTATAAAGGCGATGAAGCTTTTATCAATAAAGTTCTGCTTACCGTCTATCCAGACCTCGATTTCCCCGTTGAGGTTATAGGGGTCTTCGGGATCGGTGCCAACCCAGGCGAAGACCTCATCGTAATCATGAGTGTGTGGCTTGATGGTGCCTTCGGGGCCTTTGGTATCCGGCCATTTCCCGGGCAGAAACCAGGCCGTCTCCATGTAGAATGCTCCCTTGATGATATCGCTGTCTAGGGAGAGCACACGCCGCGCCTCTTTATCCGTGAACACGGGCGACCAGGACGCGCCGTGTACGACGTCTTTAAGCTCGGTAACGAAGTATTTCTTGTCCCAATTAGCCATTGTTTTATTTACCTGCCTTTCTCTTTTCATGACCACCGGGGTCAGCTTCAGCTAAAGAGCCGGCTCCAATCATGATGGTGAACTCCAGATGGGGCCGACTATATTTCTTCCAAGTCAGCGGGCCATGCTTGACGCCTTTAGGCACGTACACCGCTGAGGTCTTATCGATAATCAGTGGTTTCCCATCCACCATGAACTCGATTTCCCCACCAAGGTTCTCCTGGTTTTTAGGGTCGGTCCCCAAGTGGATGACGATTTCATCATAGTCATGGGCGTGTTCATGGATATGGGGATTGGGGTCGGGCATGCCGAACACCCAGCCCGTCTCGATATAGAGGTTACTGCCCGGCACAAGGTTGTTGCTCATGAGCGTCATCGCCGGTCGGCGCCCTTTGACAACGATGGGCGGTGTTACCTCATAGGCAGGTTTCTTTACAAAGAACTTTTTTAAATCAGGCACTTCCTTTTACCTCCTATTTAAAATATCAATGGTCAAAAAGCTTTTCGTATGCCCTATCATTTCCGGCCTCGAACATAAAAATCGGAGTATCGATCCTTTTCAGGACAACCGGGCAATGCATCGTCCCCCTGGGGATGAAGATCAGGCAGGTTTTGGTCAGCGTCAATACTTCACCACCCATGTGGAAATCGATTTCTCCTCCGAGCTGGCGGGGATAGTTCCGGTTGGTACCGCCAAACCCGATAACTTCATCGAAATCGTGTTTGTGAGGCAGCTCGATACTCACCGGGCCTTTGCCGGTAAGCCCCCATAATATTTCACAACCCACGAAAAACGAGCCTTTGAGTATCGAGTCCTGTATTCCCAGCAGGAGAGTCCTGTCGAGGGTGTAGCCGGCTTTAGCCTGGTCTTCCATGGCTTTCAGCATTTCCGGCGGCTGCGGCGGCATCAAATCTTCATCAATTACATATTTAGCGTACTTCGATTTCGGCATCAGCTATATCTTCCTCCTTAAGTGATTTAGACTTAGATTTGTCATATCAGCTCGCAACTAATTCTCCTCTTACCTCGTGATTTCTAGAACAAAGATATACTTATCTCATCCTATTGTCAACGGCACTTTGTTAAAAAATTTGAGGTGATCCGTAGTATCCTTAAAGTTCAATCTCGGGTGTCTCAAAACACTTTTTTATATCTTAAGAAATAGCTCTTCATAAAGCATTCCCTTAACATGCAACCCGAAAAAGATACCTGCTATAGTC
>CAZCZJ010000147.1:0-2103 GCA_964503235.1 uncultured Dehalococcoidaceae bacterium
AGATACCAGTTTCATCTCCCGGCGTTTATGGTAAATCGCCAGGGGGACGGCCAGGAAGTTATAATAGAAAATTATGGTAAGACTGAGCAGCAGAAGCCAGGTGGAGACGGAAAGAATACCCCATAAATACAGAGCGGCGGCGAAAATAGCCGGGAGAAAAATAAAGAGTAAAGATAGACTCAGCACCGGTATCCAGAAAGCGGCACGTCCTACCCGCTGTTTTCTCGTATTCGCCGATAGCATAAAATGAGTAATGACGAATAAAGCGGTGCCGGCGCCGACTCCGTAGGCGAGTAGGGACGGCTTCGAAGGCATTAATATCAGGAACGTGCCCAATAGACCGAGTATCAGGGCACCGATGATTCCACTTTTAAACATGATATCTAAATAAGATTCACTAATTGTTAACTATGCTGGTCTTATTCGTTTTCGGTTCTAAGAACTCACTGGAAAATTCAATCAGGTCTTTAGCCTCAAGTACTTTGATATGCTGGTATTCGGCAAACTGTCTGGCGGCTTTACCGAGTCTGGGGATAGTAATGATAACCTTATCAGTTATTCCGGCATCGTAAGCCGCCGTATCAAACTGGACAACTTCACTTACACCGTTCCCGTCGGTATGACTGCTAAATATGACACAAGCCGCTACCTGGTGGGATGTAATGCCATCATCTTTCTGGGCGTACAATTCCAGGGTATGTTCGGCTCCGGACCTTCCGGTAACTTTGGCGTTTTCGGTGACCGTGTAACCTTTTTTCTCCAACAGATGTTTGAGGAAACCTTTAGGACCGAGTTTTGATAATCCCGGCTCGATTTCGCTCTCTCCTGTACTTTCCTGTTTTTTATCGTCAGCCAATGCGGGAAAGTCAGCCTGTCCGGATAATAGGGCCCCCAGCTCTACAAGTCCATAGACCCTGATGCCCTGTCTTTCGGCAAATTTTTTAGCATCCGATGCGAGCCCGGGTACGGCCAGGACAATCCTGTGTTGAATGCCTATATCGTAAATCTTGCTATCCAGACTGAAAAGCGAATCGATATTAACCGTTTCCTCACCTTGTGGGGCGGCGAGTATCCCTATTGCCACGGTATGCTTGGCTATGGGGTCATCCATGGTAGCCAGCAGGTCGATGGTATGGGTGGCGCCGGATTTTCCCTGGAGTTTCACTGATTCCTGCACGCTGTACCCCAGTTTGTGCAGGTAGTCCACGAACCTCTTTTTCGGTTCCAGTTCGAATTCCAGTCGTTTCCGGCAGTCTTCGTTGAGACGGTAGGAATATAGCCAGACATGGTCAAGTTCCTCCAGTGAGAATATTTCCCCTGTTTTCAGACAGCGGAACTTAATGGTAGGTAGAGGAAACACTCCCTGGCAGCTCTTGCAGGTATAACGTAGCCCCGGATTACGGTAATCCGTACCGATTAGCTTTAATTCCTTTTTACATTTGGGACAGACCGCCTTCAGTCCCGCATTAAACTCTTCTTCAAAACCGACATGCCCGCAGGCAAAGTGTTCAATCATTTTACCCCGGACCAGATGAGAAGAATCGCAATTGGGGCATCTTTCCACCGGGATTAACTGAATAGAGCCGTCGGGAGTGAGTAATATTCTTTCAAAGTCATCCTGTAATAAGATGTCTTTTTCCGCCAGAGATTCAAGTATCGAACAGGTTGTCTTACCGGATGTTTCCATGATATCGTCGGCAATGCGGTAACTGTATCCGTCTTTATTCTGTAAATTAATATCGGGCTCTATCCGGGCGTCTTTACGGCTTAACAGCCAGCCAGCCAGCTTGACGGCTTTCGGATTCTTCCATAAATCAAAGGTGCCGCGTTTGACCGATATCACCTCTTCGATTACCTCATGCGTTTTCTCATTCTTCGTTTCATGAAGAGTCTCGTCGATTACTGTCTTTTGTTCCTTCCTTTTCTCTTTCAGTTTCTTGCCGAATATCATGTTTATTTCTCCTGACCTGGTGTTTTTTCGGTATTCATCCTGACTTGGATATCGTATTAACCGGAATATAACAATCTTTGTTCAGGTTACTTACCACTGATAATGCCGACACGCCGTACCTGATAGATGTCGGTAGAACCGAGGGCATTATC
>CAZCZJ010000148.1:0-2005 GCA_964503235.1 uncultured Dehalococcoidaceae bacterium
AATGCCCATCGAGTTATCGCCGAAATACTGGAAACAGGCAAACACCTGAAAACGATCTATATTACCCATGCCCATCCCGACCATTACTTTGGAGTTGGCACCATTGCCGAGGCTTTCCCTGAAGCCCGGGTCATAGCCATCCCTTCGGTAGCCCGTACCATCAACAAGCAGTTTTTTGGTAAAGTCGAACACTGGGAAAACGTTATCGGGCCTATCAACGTACCCAGAAAAGCAGTTGATATTGAGTCTCTTACCGAGAACTACTTCGAACTGGAAGGACACCGTATCGAGATTATTCCGGAAGTGATGGGGGACATGAAATACAACACGGTGGTCTGGATACCTTCTATAAAAACCCTGTGCGGGAGCGACGTTCTCTTTAACCAGGCACACCCCTTCACCTGCGAGGTTACCGCCGAAGAACGTAAGCAGTGGATACAGGACATTGAGAGTTTAGAGAAAATGGGCGCCGAGGTGGTCATTCCCGGCCATCAGAGACCCGGGATGCCTTTCGACTCCAGTTCCTTCAATTTCACCAGGGATTATGTTATCGCTACCGACGAGGAACTGGCCAGAACGAACGATGTCGCCGGTTTTTACTACGCCATGGTAAAACGCTTCCCCGATGCCAACCTCTTTATCAGCAACGAAATGAACGCAAATGTGTTCAAAGGGGGAATGGACTGGAACTGGCGGGAATATTAAGGCCTGATTATTAAATAATATGGTTATTAAATAATATCGGGAACGGCACAAAAAGCCCCCGGGACTGTTCCGGGGGCTAACATTATGTCTCAACATTGACTATTGCAGTATTGGATTCTCCTTTCATATATTTGCTATTATAATGGTATAATTTTCGTCTCGATCAATAACCACTTGGGGCGTTTATATAGTATTATGGGACTGTCATAGCTGGTGAGAAAGAAGGTTGAAAAGCATGAAATCACGGATGAAAAACAGGAGCGAGGAACTGGTCCATCTGTATCGGGTGATGTTGACTATCCGGCGGTTTGAGGAAAGGGTAGTTATAGATTACCAGAGCGGGGCTATCCCGGGTATTGTACACTCTTACATCGGTCAGGAGGCGGTAGCTGCCGGAGTCTGCTCAAATCTGCAACTGGATGACCGCATTATCAGCAATCATCGGGGCCACGGGCACTGTATCGCCAAGGGCGCTGACCTCAACCGTATGATGGCGGAGATATACGGCCGGAAAACCGGCTACTGCAAGGGGAAAGGCGGCTCGATGCATATCGCCGATTTCGGCATCGGGATGCTGGGGGCGAACGGGATTGTCGCTGCCGGTTTGCCCATCGCGGCGGGGGCGGCACTGGCCGCTCAGCTGGAGGGCGGCGATAGAGTGGTGGTAATATTTTTCGGTGACGGCGCTACCAATGAGGGAGAGTTTCATGAAGTATTGAACCTGGCCTCGATATGGAAGCTGCCGCTTATCTTCGCCTGTGAGAACAACTTTTACAGTGTCAACACACCGGTGCAGTATGCCACCGGTCTGGAACACGTTTCGGAGAGGGCTACCGGCGGGTACGGCATACCCGGTGTCATCGTTGACGGCAACGATGTGGTGGCTGTCTACGAGGCGACCAGGAAGGCGGTGGCCGGGGTCAGGGCCGGGGGAGGGCCCGTTTTTATGGAGTTTATGACCTACCGGTGGCGCGGTCACTTCGAGGCGCCCGGCATGCCAGACCTCCGCCCGCCCGATGAGATTGAAGCCTGGAAGGAGAAATGCCCCGTAGCCGGTTTTGAGCGGATACTGCTGGAGAACGGCATTGTATCGAGGCAGACACTTGAGGAAATTAACGCTCAGGTTGTGAAACAGATTGAGAGTGCGGTCAGCTACGCTCTGGCCAGTCCTTTCCCCGCACCCGAGGATGCCCTTGAGGGTGTTTTTTCTTCCTGAAGAGAAGCCATAGTAGGCGAGGTATTAAAATGAGAAAGATAAGCTATGAGCAGGCAGCATCGGAGGCCCTGCTGGAGGAGTTCC
>CAZCZJ010000149.1:0-1743 GCA_964503235.1 uncultured Dehalococcoidaceae bacterium
CGCTGTCACACCTCTCGGGATGGCACTTATTATAATCGATAAGAGCCATCTTACCTGGCATAAGCCCCCCTTCTCGTAGCTACGATCTCTCCTCGGTTACAGTTCTTTTAGCCTCTTTGAGCTCGTCTTCCAGCTTCTCCAACTGCTGCCACATTGACGGCGGCACGGAGTGGGGAGGCCAGCGAGCCTTGAGGTCGGCTATTTTCTCCTCGATTTCTCTTACTTGCTCGTTACTCATTTTATATCGACACGGGAATAATGCAGGTATTTTACTCGGGAACAGGCCTCATTCTATGAACACCAACTCTACTTATACACGCCGTATTCTTTAGCGGCTTCCATCACGGCACGCAGATTATCCGGGTTTCCCCTATCCATACTGGCGCTACCGGTTAATATGTAACCGCCACCCGGAGCGCAGACCTCAATTATTTCGCGGCAGCGCTCTTTGACCTGCTGGGGCGTGCCGGTACACAGCACCGTGACAGCCACATTGCCGGCGATACAGGCGGCATCGCCGAGGACTTTTTTAGCTTTAGCCATATCCATATGTTCAAACCACCATACCATCGAGCTCCGGGGCATATCCCTGATAATCTCCAGGCGGGATTCGTAGTTTCCCTCGGCGAACGGCATCGGCACGAGTCCCTCATTAATCAGGCCCATGAGGAGCTTCTTAAAAGTGGGCCAGTAGAAGGTTTCGTATTGCTTATTGGACATGAAACCGCCCGTGCCTTTATGCAGCGGCATTATCACTATCGGACATCCTGAAGTATTGGCTCCGGCTACGGCCTCATCGATAGCTATAGGCACCAGCCTTTCCATCGCTTCCTGGAGCTTGTCCGGTCGCTGGAACATGTCCAGCATAATACCCTGGGTCCCTCTAAGCATGTCGCCTATCATGTCAAAGGGCGCCCCGGAAAAACCACCTCCGAGAGGGGGTAAACCTGCTTCCAGCGCCTCCCGGGTGACCTCCCCGACAGCCTCCATCCATTTCATAGTTTCGACGCCGGCATCCATCAATGTCTTCAGGGCCACCTGGATATCAGGGTCAGCGAGGCGTCCTATATAGAAAACCGGTAGGCCGATAAAGGCTGTCATTTGAGGCAACTTCTCAAAAGCCTTACAGGCGCCCACGGCGCGAGGCAGGAATTTCCTCAACCAGAAATCGGAAGGGTCTTTAATAAGGGCATCATATTCCTCTGCTTTTATATACTCGCCTTCAATAAATTGGTAAGATTCGATATCGTCAGCCAGGCCATGCCCCGGCCATTTCTCCAATTTAAAGTCAATGGCTTCGAGCACCTTTCCCGGAAGGACAAGGCCGGGACCAATACACGTGTCCATTTCAAATTCATGGAAAAATTCACGCCACGCCCGGCGGAGCTCGTCGTAATCATACATGACCGTCTTGAGGTTTACCCCGGCCAGATAAGCCGGGATATTCCCCGCCGGCAGCATCACCGGCACGCGGTCGGGTTCCTCGAGCTTGATTGCCTTGATAAATCTGGTCACCCTTTCCTTGTAGAGCTTTTCGGCTTCCGGGCTGGAGAATTTTACACCCGTTGGAGATAGCCAACGTTTGAAGCGCTCCTCACGCTTTTCTTCCCAGGTCATCTCCGACCATTCTTTGACTGTATCCATATTGACATACCCCCTTAATTTCCTGGCTGGGTTAATATACGCCATATTCTTTGACGGCTTCCATCATGGCGCGCAGGTTATCAGGGTCTCCCTTATCGA
>CAZCZJ010000150.1:0-1718 GCA_964503235.1 uncultured Dehalococcoidaceae bacterium
CAATAACGAGGGTACGTTTATCAATGAATGCTGGCAAGCCGTAGTCGCGGTGGACGATAATTGGAATTTTTGCTTCCGCCAGCGCCAGACTCCTGACAAGGTCGCCGCCGATAGCCGACCCTCCCATACCCAGGATAACGACTTTATCAATTTCGGAGTAATCGGACGGCAGTTTGAAATCCATGATTGTCTGCCATGCCTGTCGGCACTGCATCGGCAATTCCTTGATGCGTGCCAGCATGTTTTCGGGGTCGTTTTGTTGATATATCCCGGCTTCGTCTAAATTAATATTGTTCATCTTTATCTACCTTACCCTCTATCCCCTCTCCTATCAAGGAGAGGGGGAAGTAATTTCTAGAAGAGGGGTTTCACCCCTCTTAAACACCCTGCTTGTATATATCTATGATAACCATCCTCTCTCCCCCTCCCCTATCAAGGACAGGGGGAGATTATAGAAGAGGGGCTGACGCCCCTCTTAGACGCCCCGTTCTACAATCGATAGATTACACCTCTCTTACACGCCTCTCTTGTTAATGATGAAAGGCGGGAATAGATGTCAACTACACCCCCGCCATCTCCCTGCCGATTTCCAGCAGTCGTTCCGCCCGCTCCGGTGAATCCGTCTCAGAATAAACGCGGAGCAGGGGCTCGGTGCCGGAAAACCGGATAAGCAGCCAGGTAGTGTCCTCTAAAATAAAGCGGAAGCCATCCACGGTATCTGCCTTGACCACTCTTACGTTATCGATTTTCTCCGGTTGACTGTTTTTCACGCGGTCGACGATAGCTCTTCTTTCGGCTTCGGGATACGTTATGTCAACACGCCGGTAATGATGCGGTCCCACCTTGTTGTAGAGATATTCGATAAGCTCGGAGGGTTTTTTACCCGTTTTTACCATGAAATCGAGAAAATACAGGTTAGCCAGTATGCCGTCACGCTCGGCGACATGATTGCGGAAGCCGTAGCCGCCGCTCTCCTCCCCACCGATAATCGCCTGCTTCTCCGTCATCAGCGGCGCTACGTACTTGAAGCCCACCGCCGTCTCGTATACCGGAACGTCGAATATCTCGCCGAGTCGGTAAGTCATGCTGGTGGTAGTCAGCGTTTTCACCAGGGGACCACGCTCACCGCGTACCTCCAGCAGGTAAAGGCAGAGCAGCGCAAATACCTGTAGCTGGGTAATAAAGACACCGTTTTCATCGACGATGCCCATGCGGTCGGCATCACCATCGGTAGCCAGCCCGACCTGCGCACGCTTTTCTTTGACAGCCTCCGAAAGCCGGGAGAGGTTGGGGACAATCGGTTCCGGCCTGATGCCCGGGAAAAGCGGGTTCCGCTCGCTGTTTATCTCGAATATCTCGGTGGTACCTCCCGCCAGCAGCCTGGCCAGGTAACCGGTACCGGCACCGTACATGGGGTCGACCACCAGCTTGAGACCAGCCTGACGGATAGCCTCCAGGTCGACGAGTCTGGCTACCTGCTCAAAATAAATCGGGTCGAGGTCGGTTTCCTGTACGAGTCCCTGTTTTTCCGCTTCAACCAGCGGTAAACGATTGGCTTTACCGGCACCGAAAGCCGCGGCGATATTCTTCTCTATCAGGGCGGTAGTCTCGTCCGAGGCGCTGGAGCCATACTCGTTTTTGTATTTAAAGCCATTCCATATCCCCGGATTATGACTGGCGGTAATGATGATACCGCCACCCGCTTTCTGAGCCAGGAC
>CAZCZJ010000151.1:0-1628 GCA_964503235.1 uncultured Dehalococcoidaceae bacterium
ACCTAGGCAGACTTGTTTTTAGCCGCCAGCAACCGGTTAAGAGCGTTGACGTAAGCCTTGGCACTGGACACGATAATATCGGTATCAGCGCCACGTCCCGTATAAGAAACGCCGTCGCTCTCGATACGTATCAACACCTCGCCGATGGCGTCGATGCCCTCGGTAATCGACTTCACGGAGAACTCGGTAAGCGAGTTGGGCAACTTTACCAAGCGGTTAATCGCCTTATAGACCGCGTCCACCGGACCCGTCCCCAGCGAGGCATCCTCCATGATATTACCGCCAGGCCCGATGAGCCTGACCGCCGCGGTGGGAATGCCGCGGTCGCCGCAGGTTACCTGGATACGGTCGAGGTGATACCTCTCGGTAACGGTACGCCGCTCCTCCGCCACCAGCGACTCGATATCGCGGTCGGTGATGTCCTTCTTCTTGTCCGCCAGCTCTTTGAAAGAGGCAAAGGCTTTATTCAGGTCTTCGTCGTCGAGGCTGTAGCCAAGCTCGGAGAGTCGTTCACGGAAAGCATGCCGTCCGCTGGTCTTACCCAGCACCAGGCTGCTCGAAGGAATGCCGATAGACCGGGGGTCCATGATTTCGTAAGTAACGGACTTTTTAATCATGCCGTCGATATGCAGTCCCGACGAATGGCGGAAGGCATTACCGCCGACGACCGCCTTGTTGGGCTGAACCGGAAAACCTGTGAGGTCGCTGACCAGCCGACTGGTGCGGTAAATTTGCGTAGTATCGATATCAGTCTTCAGTTTGAAGAAATCGGCACGTGTCTTGATAGCCATGACGACTTCCTCCAGGGCGGCGTTACCGGCCCTTTCGCCAATACCATTTATCGTTGCCTCTACCTGTCGTGCCCCTCTTTTTACGGCTTCCAGGCTGTTGGCTACGGCCAGACCTAGGTCGTTGTGGCAGTGCACGCTGACGACGGCACGGTCGATATTGGGAACATTCTTAAAGACACCGTCGATTAACTTGCCGAACTGCGGGGGCATGGCATAGCCGACGGTATCCGGGATATTTACCGTGGTAGCCCCGGCATCGATAACCGCTTTCAGAAGCTCGTGGATAAATTCGGGCGCGGAACGGCTGGCGTCCATGGCCGAAAACTCGATATTATCGGTATATTTACGTGCACGCGCCACCGTATCAACCGACATTTTGGTGATTTCCTCGCGGCTCTTGCGCAGCTGGTAGAACATGTGAATATCCGAGGACGACAAGGTGATATGAATACGGGGATTTGACGCCTCCTTAACGGCTTCCCAGCTATCATCGACGGCCTTGAGGTTGGCATGCATCAGCACGCAGATAGAGGGAGTGCGTATTTCTTTTGAAATGAGTTTAACGGCTTCAAAATCACCGGGGGAAGTGACGGGGAAACCTGCTTCGATAACGTCGACGCCCAGCTTCTCCAGCTGACGCGCTATTTCCAGCTTTTCCTGAACGTTGAGGGAACCACCCGCCGCCTGCTCGCCATCACGTAGTGTGGTATCAAAGATTATAACCTTGTCCATGTTTATGTTCCTCCTCGAGAGAATATTCTAAAGATGCAACCGCCTGCTCCCCTCTCTTCAAATCAGAGAGGGGCCGGTAAGGATGAGCTTTATTCTCCCGGTGTT
>CAZCZJ010000152.1:0-1529 GCA_964503235.1 uncultured Dehalococcoidaceae bacterium
AAACTCAACCAGAGAAAGAGTGTCATGCCGCCGTGTCCTTCTTTGATTTCATCGGCATAGTTAGTGGAATGAGCTTCCGTATCATGCACCGAGTAGCCGTGGCCGCTTCGGAGAATAAGCCAGGTGAGAATAACGACGCTGACCGCCACCCCTATGACGAGATAAAACGTGTTCATTGTTGTTTCTCCTGATGGTTATCTTTCTTCTTTTCCTTATCGATATCATCACCGTCATCCAGCATGCGGTACTTGGCATCTTCCACATTATGGAACTGCCGCGACTTTATTCCCCAGATGAGGAAACCCAGGAAAATCACCAGTATCAGCAGGGTCATTATAGTTTGTGCTACTGTCGCCTCGTTCATATCACTCTTCCTTCAGGTTTCTGGCGAAATTATCGGTATATAGCGGCGCCCACTTGCTGTTATAGTCGTCGGCTGTCGAGAAACCCTGGATGTAGAAGACCAGTCGGTAGATTTCATCATAGCTTAAGGCATATTTCCAGGGAGGCATATTGGTGGTCTCAACCCCCTCCTCTACCTTCCAGACCCAGCGTCCGTAGTTGGTGAAGTCTGAGCCGCTCTCCTCGAAGTCGGCCGGTTCGGGATTTATATAGCCCCCCGGTGTGAGGATAGAAGCCGGTCCATCCCCGTGACCGTCAGTACCGTGGCACTGGGCACAGTAAAGTTCATAAAGCTGCTGGCCCATGTTGTATTGCTCCTGTGTACCGGTTATCGGCGGGGTGATACCGGTTTCATCGTTGAACTTATCGCCCTCTGCGTCCGAGATATCGCCGCTCACCGTTCTCAGTGCCCCGTTAGCGAAGCTCAGCTCGTAGGTATTGATTTCCCAGATGGTCTCTTCGTCCAGCGATAGCGCCCAGGGCGGCATGGCGGTGCCGGGCACCCCCGAGCTGACGCGCCAGTACTGGAAGGTATCCTGAGGTTCAGGGTAGTTTATCAGCCTTTCGTGGAGATTTGCCGGGCGGGTTACCACCTGCCGGGCGTAAGGCCCCTGACCGTTGCCCGAACAACCGTGACATGACAGGCATTTCTGTGTGTACAGTATCTTTCCCTCATCAAAGAGTGTCGCCCAATCTGCCCCCAGAGAATCGCTGCCGGAAAACGTCTGGTTATCCGAATTGTAGTCTGGCGCTACTTGCAACATCATCGGCAAATAGGGGTTGGTCTTGTCCTGGTATTCGGCCGGGATGGGTGGCTGAAACGCGTTAGGGTTCAGGTCCTCGGAACCCAGGTTCTGCACATAGGCGGCTAATGCATCCAGGTCTTCTGTGGCGAGGAAGGCGAAGGGCGGCATGATAGAGCTGGGGGAAACGCTGCGCGGGTCGGTATGGTGCAACACATGCCACTCGGTCGGTCGCTTACCGCCTATCTGCCCGAGGCTCGGCCCGGTGCGTTCCGTACCGAGGAAGTTAGGTATGGAGTAGTAGAAGTCACCGCTTTCGCTGGTCACCCCCATCGCCCAGTCCTGCGGACGGACGAACTGGTTATGGCAGTAGAAACAGCCGTT